>NZ_JACJFU010000063.1:0-7189 GCF_014164635.1 Paracoccus sp. MC1854
ACAGCCCGGGCGGCGACTTCTTCGAGGGCGTGGCGATCTATAACCTGCTGCGCCAGGACCCGCGCAGGGTCACGGTCCGCATCCTCGGGCTCGCGGCCTCCGCCGCCTCGGTGATCGCCATGGCCGGCGACGAGGTCCGGATCGGCCGTGCCGGGTTCCTGATGGTCCACAATGCCTGGGTGGTCGCCGTCGGCAACCGCCACGACATGGTCGCCGCGGCCGAGACGATGGTGCCCTTCGATGCCGCCATGGCCGAGGTCTATGCCGCCAAGGCGGGCGTCGATCCGAATGTTGCCGCTGGCTGGATGGACGCCGAGACCTGGTTCAGCGGCGCGCAGGCGGTGAAGGCCCGGCTCGCGGACGGCTTCCTCACAGCCGATGTGGTCGAGGAGGCCGAGACCAGCGGCAGCGGTCCGAGCGCGCTCAAGCGCATCGACAACCTGCTCGCGAAGCAGAACATCTCCCGGTCGGAACGCCGTGCGCTTCTGGCCGAACTCCGCGGCACGCCCGGCGCTGCCGCATCCGTCACGCCGCGCGCTGACGACGACTGGGCGGCCGCAGCGCGGTCGCTGATTGCAACGCTCACGTAAGAGGTTCCACATGAGCATGATGTCCCACCCTGCGCTCACGCGCGGGATCGTCGCCCTGCGCGCGGATGCCAGCGGCGATCCGAAGCAGATCTTCGCCGAACTGCAGCGCAGCTTCGAGGCCTTCAAGGCCGAGCACAGCAACCAACTGGCCGCGCTCCACAAGGGCCAGGAAGACGTGGTCCGGGCCGAGAAGGTGGACCGCATCAATGCCGCCGTCGGCGAGCTGCAGGCCGCCATGGACGCGCAGGCCGCGCAGATCGCGGCCCTGCGCATCGGTGGTTCGGGTGGCGCGCCCGGTCCCGTTGATGCCGCCTACACCGACGCCTTCCGCGCGCATTTCAGCAAGGGCGAGGTGTCAGCCGCACTGAACAGGGGCGCTGACGCCGAGGGCGGCTATCTCGCCCCTGTCGAATGGGACCGCACCATCACCGACAAGCTGGTCGAGGTCTCGCCCATGCGCCAGATCGCCTCGGTCCAGACGATCTCCGGTGCCGGCTTTCGCAAGCTCTTCTCGGCGCAGGGCTTCGGCTCGGGCTGGGTCGGCGAGACTGCGCCGCGGCCGCAGACCAGCACGCCGCAGTTCGGGCATCTCGACTACACCCCCGGCGAGATCTACGCCAACCCGGGAGCCACCCAGCAGATGCTCGACGATGCCGCGATCAATCTCGAGCAGTGGATCGCCAGCGAGATCGAGGCGGAGTTCGCCTATCAGGAGGGCATCGCCTTCGTCGCTGGCGACGGTGTCAACAAACCCTCAGGGGTCCTGACCTATGCCGAGGGCGGCTTGAAGGCGGCAGCGCATCCCTGGGGGGCGATCCCGACCATCACCGCCGCGAGTGCCACGGCGATCACCGCCGACGAGCTGATCGACCTGGTCTATTCGCTCCCGGGTCAGGCGGCGCAGAACGCCCGCCTGGCCGCCAACCGCAACACCTTGGCCGGCATCCGCAAGCTCAAGGACGGCCAGGGCAACTATCTCTGGCAGCCCTCCTTCACCGAAGGCCAGCCGCAGAACGTGCTGGCCTATCCGGTGACCGAGATGGCGGCGATGCCCGATGTCGCGCCCGGCGCGATGCCCGTGGCCTTCGGCGACTTCCGCCGCGGCTATCTCATTGTCGACCGCACCGGCGTCCGGGTGCTGCGCGATCCCTTCACCAACAAGCCCTACGTCCACTTCTACACCACCAAGCGCGTGGGCGGGGGCCTGCTCAATCCCGAGATGCTGCGGGTCCTGAAGATGGCCGCAGCCTGACCAACCGGCCCGGCGGGGAACGCCGGGCATCCACCCTTGTCTGAATGGAGGCTGTCATGGCTGTAAAGAAGAACGATCCCGCACTGAAAGCCGGTGCGACCGCAATCAAGGAAGATGTTCATGGCGCCGCTGATCCTGCGCCGACGGCAGTACTGGAGGAGGCCTCCGGCGCAATCATCGAACCCACAATCACCAATACCGTCGATATGCGGCACGAGAGCGTCGACGCCAATCCGCGCGAGGGCACCACCGCTGCGCAGAACGCCATCGACTGGAACGACCCCAAGCGAGTGCGTCCTGATGAGGCCGACTTCACCGGACAGGGTGTCGACCCCGCCGTCTACGGCGAGGTCGCGGACTGATGCGGCTGGTCCTCGTCACCCCGCCGGCCGCGCAGCCGATCACCCTGACCGAGGTCAAGGCGCAGGCCCGGGTCGCGCATGATGACGAGGACCTGCTGATCCAGCACTACATCGACGCGGCCACCGCCTGGCTCGACGGCCCAACCGGGATCCTCGGCCGGTGCCTTGTGACCCAGACCTGGCGCGCGGAACTGCCGGCGGTCACCGGGCCGATCCGGCTGCCGCTCCCCGATACCGTGATCGGCAGTGCCGTGTTCACCGACGCCGAAGGAGGCGAACTGGCCTACGATCTCACGCTGCAGGATCAGCGTCCGCTGCTGCGGCCGAGCTTCGGCTTGGGCCGGCCTGCGGCGATCACCTTCACCGCGGGCTATGGCGCGCCCGCCGATGTGCCCGCCGCCATTCGCCAGGCCATGCTGCTGCTGATCACGCAGGGGTACGAGCATCGGCAGGTCACGGGTGCGGAAACCACCTTGCCCTTTGCCGTCGAGGCGCTGCTGGCGCCGTATCGCCGGATCCGGCTGTGAGGAGGAACAGGACGGTTCGATCATTTGCTCAGCCTTGCTCCAGAAGCATCACGGCTGGGCGATCAATTCTGCGGATCTCGGCCATGTAGGCTCGGCCGGAATGGCCTGACCTTTGCAGATGGCAGGCTAGAAACCCTTGACATGCGACGGCTCGGATCATCGCAGCATAGGCATCACGCAGTTGAAGCAGAAGCACCAGCGCCGCCGTGCGGGGTGGCACTCCATCTACCCGAGGCTCTCCCAGGCTAAGTCGGTGCTGAACGGCGGCAGGATCGAAGCGCCTCAACTCTTCGGTCATCTTTCTCACCGATCCCTCCGCAAGATTTTTCGCGGTTGGCAGTTCATCAGCCTCGAACAAGACATGTATGCGAGCAGAATGACAAAGCGCGAGAGCGTTGAGAAGCGGCCAGATGCCGGCCAGATCGCTCCATGCTAGTTCGTCTGGTACAGCTGGATCCAGAATCCTGCTGATGTGTTCTTCGAATTGCTCAAGAATGTCGGTGAAACGGATCCTGAGATCAAAGGAGATGCCCGCAAGACCATTCTCGGCATGGGCTATGAAGAGATTCTGCAGACCCGAAAGTTGGCGCAAGATCATCCGAAGTTCATCGCTCCGGCGGTCTTTGGTGATCCGGTCGACTTTGCGATGCAAATCTTCAAGCCGAGTCTCGATCAGGCGCAGGCGCTTCTGCATATAGTACTGATGAGCAACCGAAATACCAAAGCCCAGCCCCGAGCCGAGCAATGTGGCAAGCTGAAGCGCCTGCACGTTCTCAACTGCGATTTGCAGATTCCCCAGCCTCTGCTTTATCTGTTCGTTCTGGATGACGCTTATCCAAGAGCCAGCCAGATCAATGGACTGCATTCCCAGCAGCTGTGTCATGCCGGTCTGCAACGTTTCCAGCCGATCGAGGATTCTTACATCGAGAACCGTGTTGAGGCCAGTCCCCAAGAAACCGAGCGGGTTCATCCCCGGCAGTGCATCAGCGAGTTGGCTCAACAGCGGTCCCGTTTGCTGCAGATGCCCAACGATTTGTCCGCTTCCCGTATCCTTCACGATGCTACCATAGACCTGCAGCTGCCCCTCGGCGACGCCACGGAGCAGATGAGCGGGGATCTCACGCAGCAGCATCTCGATCCGCCTTCTCGTTTTGCACGTCGAGCATCGCCTTGATCAACGATGGCTCCTTCAGCGCGCCGCGGGTCCCGAAAACCAAGGTCGCCAGACGCTTACGCATCTCTGCGGCCAGCTTCTTCTGTGGCTGATCCCGAAACGCCCACAAGGCCGCACCTCCCAACGCGACCAGGATGCCCGCGCCTCCAATCCAAAGCGAAAACGTGACAAGATCGAACGACTTCCTGCCAAGGAAGCCCCAGCGGCTTGGAACCTCGGCTTGTTCATGTGCGATCAGGGCTGCCCCGATACCTGTCGCAATGATTGCAACTGCCAAGGTGAGCACGACCAATCCGGGGACGAGGGACAGGAGGCGCGGTCGACGGGGTAGGGCCTCCAGAAGATGAGTCAAGCTGACGGTAGGCAGGGGCGGCTGGTGGCGCTGGTTCCTGAGCCACCCGCGCAACGCCCGTCCCCCTAGAGCGCGCGGTCGCTGCAGCAATATCCCCAATCGGCTGACTTTTCTGCAGTAGCTGTCACTCAATGCGACAAGATCGGGAAACGCCGCTTCGACACGCGCGATCAAGAGCGCATCTTCGTCCTGGTTGCTCATGATTGCCTGCAAGCCATGCTCCAGTCGCGCCAGGCGGTCGGCGTCAGACGGCTTCTCGTCGAGGTCCGGGACATCGTTCATTCCGAAGCTCGCACAGCCAGACTGATAGCGATGCGCGCCTGAGTCTTGGCGCGTTCCGTGGCGTCTGCGATTGCACGCGCGGCCACAATTGCAGCGTGTCCGTCTCCGACCGCCGCCAGCATGCCGGCCACCTGATCCAACTCCCTGTCGCGGACCGGTCCCGCAGGTCCGCTTAAGGCAATGTCACGGGCTTTTTTCGCTGCTTCCATCGCTTGCTCCAGCCTGCCGGACGCGAGAGCCTCGGTATAGGCCTCGGTGTCGGCTTCGAGCAGTTCCTCGGCGACCAGGCTACCGAGCTCGCCGTCGTTTGATGGCAAGGTTCTTTCGCGGGCTCCGAACACATTGCCGAAATCGATATCCACATCCATCAACGAGGCAACCCCTTCGCTCGTGTCGGCGACAGCACCGCTCGCAGCCACCTTGCTTTTGGCAGCCGCCACCCTGCTCCAGGCAACGGACCGAGCTGTGACGCCTTCCATCTTCGCAATCTTGGCAGCTACAAGCTTATCGATCTGCTTTGCAGCCTCGTCATGCCTATGAGCGCGAAACGATACGTACAGTTGAAGCAAGGTCCCGAACTGCCGATCCTCCGGCAGCATCGCGACAGTCTCGACAGCGTCCTTGGCGCTCCCCAATTGGGCGTACAACTCGATGCCACTTTCCAGGCGCACATAGCCGGAGGTATCGTTCTCGGGCATTGCTTTCACCCATGTCGAAACCGTCTCCAAGGCAAGTCTCGGGTCGCTGGCAGCCTGTTTTTGGATTATGGTGCGGATAATATCGAACTGCTCGGCATGATTGTCCTCCAACAGGGCGATCAAACGCTCCGCACCCTGCCAATCGTGCGTAACCGTGAGGCCATCGAGAGCCGCATCAATTGCGCTCCGGCGGTCCTCCGCGTCAAGGAGGCTGATCTCCTTTTCGACCTCAGCCATCTGTCCCACGGCAGCCAAAGCTCTGATGGCATCTGGAAGGGCATCCGGGGCATCCCGCGCTGTCTCGATCGACAGCAATGCCGCACAGCTCATTACGTCACGTTCGCAAAGCTGCAACATGGTCAGTTCCCGGAACAAGTCGCTGGGGCGTATGCCGATGATCGGTTGGTCGTCCGCGATCTGCCGTCCTTGCTTAGTGTTTGGGTATTCAGTTCGGATAATGTCGAGTTCGTTCGTTATCTCGCCAAGCAAACTTAGGCGGTCGGCAGTGCGCCCAGGGTCCTCGCTGTCAATGGCAAGGTACCGACCTATGTCACCTGAAACATCTTCGAACTGTCGCTGAGGATTTTCGTCCCGGCAGCCTGAAGTGAGAAGCAGCGTAAGGAGGCCGACGTAAACCTCGGGGGGCGGACGCAACATCCTGATCCTTTGCCTGTTACATGTTTTGAGCACGGTTTCCGCAGGCCTGCAACGGGCGGAGTGACCTATTGGGAGGAAGACACCGCAAGCGCCTCGCCCACATGCTTGCCGCGGCGCTGGCCTGGGGATCTAGACGTGGCGGATCCCTTGGCAGCGCACCGAAGTACAATCTACGAATGGACTTCAACTGTTAGGTTTGGAAGCGCTGGAGCCAGTCGACAGGTCCGAGAAGTCGGAGTCAAAGCCCGAAAAAGGGTGCAATTGTGCACTTGCCAGAGAGCTCACTACCATGGCGATCAACCGTGCGGCCCGCGCCGCGTCCTGTGATACGATCCCCTCGAATTCGTCCATACCCGCGCCGGGCGCTGACCGGCTACCTCCGCTAGCGGACCAGAAGCTCACGGATCTGGAAGACTATCGCAGCCTCTTCAGTATGCTTGCAATCTCATCTTGGCCCAAAAATGACGTCGGGGCACAGATGCAGCATCGGATCGACCCCGTTCCATCTCAAAAGGTCGTGCATGACCCATTTCTTCACCGCTGACACCCATTTCGCAGACGACCCGGTGCGGCGCTTTTTTAGCCGGCCGTTTGCCTCGACTGAGGCGATGGATGCCGCGATGATCGTCCGTTCTAGCGTCGTTAGAGCCGATGACGATCTGTGGATCATCGGCGATTTCGCCGCCTGCGAGACCAAGGCCGGACGCATGGCCGCGCAGGCCGCCTTTGCGGCGCTGCCGGGGCGGAAGCATCTGGTACGCGGCAACCACGATCCCGACTGGCTTACTCGAACGCTGCCTTGGGCATCGGTTCATGATCTGGTCGAGATCGGCATTAGAGAGCGCCGCTTCGTCCTGTGTCACTATCCGCTGGTCACATGGAACGGTGCCCGGGCCGGAGCGGTCCAGCTTTTTGGCCACGTTCACACTCACTGGCGGGGTGCCGAGGGGCAGGTGAATGTCGGCGTCGATCAGTGGGACTTTACCCCCGTCAGCGCCGATCAGGCAGAGTTGGAGGCCTTGATGCTGCCGCCGTCGCGTTTGCATAAGGTAGCTGAGGGAGCAGGGTCAACCTCCGAGTGATTGGAGTTTTTCGCTAGCCGAGGTGGGCAGGGGTGGCAGCGAAAACGGCGCAAGAGGCCGGATCGGGCGAGATATCCCGATCCGGTGAGAGTGTCTGATCTTCTGTGTATGACTGACCCGGTCCATGCTTCCTGAGAGGAGCAAGGACGATGACGATTTCCAACGAGCTGCTGGACGAGTTGCTGAAGGGCTGCAAGCGGCCCGAGGATCTGC
>NZ_JACJFU010000064.1:0-6528 GCF_014164635.1 Paracoccus sp. MC1854
CCACATGCGTGGTCGAGATGGTGATCCCGCGCGCCTTCTCCTCGGGGGCGTTGTCGATCTGGTCGTAGCCCTTGAAGTCGCCGAAATACCGCGTGATCGCCGCCGTCAGCGTCGTCTTGCCGTGGTCGACATGCCCGATCGTCCCGATGTTGACGTGCGGCTTGTTGCGCTCGAATTTTGCCTTTGCCATGGTGGCCTCCTGGTCGTCGGGCGGCCGGGTGGACGACGCCCTCGCGTAAACATCGCCGCGAGATATAAGCGAGTCGGCGGAAAAGCAAGGCAGGCCGCGTCTTCGCCCCGGAACCATCGCCCCGAGGCCACGTTGGAAAGCCCGAACCGCGGCGCCGTCGCGCCGCGTCCTGTTTTCCCGGAGGTTCCCATGTCCCTGATGAAATCCCTGGCCCGCGTTGCGGCGGGCGTGATGCTTGCCAAGGGGCTCGGCAGCATGATGCAGCAGCAGCAGTCCCGTTCGGGACAGGGCTCGCACCGGACCGGGGGCGGCATCCTGGGCGACCTGATGAACGCAGGCTCGCGGCGCGGCGGATCGGGCGGGCTGAACGACATCCTGGGGCAGGTGCTGGGCGGCCGCTCGGGCGGCGCAGGCACGGGGCAGCCCTATGGCGGGCCGAACTCGCGGGGTGCGTCGGGCGGTCTGGGCGGCATCCTCGACAACCTGACGCGGAATGCGGGCGGCTCTCGGGGGACGTCCGGCGGCTATGGCCAGGGTGGCGGGCTGCTGGGGGGACTCGCGGGCGGGGCTGCGGCCGGGGGCCTTGGCGGGCTTCTGGGCGGCATCCTGAACGGCCCGGCCCAGCGCGGAGCGCAAGCCAACAACGACGCCACCTTCGGCGAGGTCTTCAACGACGCCGTGGTGCGGCAGGACGAGCCCGAGGTCGCCCCCACGCCCGAACAGAACGCTGTTGCCGGGCTGATGCTGCGCGCCATGATCCAGGCCGCCAAGGCCGACGGCAAGATCGACGAGGGCGAACGCGAGCGCCTGCTGGGCCAGTTGGGCGACCTTGACGACGACGACCGCGACTTCATCCGCCAGCAGATGGCGGCGCCCGTGGACGCGCAGGCCCTGGCGCGCGAGGTGCCCAAGGGGCTTGAGGCGCAGGTTTACCTGATGTCGCTGATGGCGATCGACTTCGACAGTCGGGAAGAGGCGGAATACCTGCACAGCCTTGCCGATGCGATGGGCATCGACCGGGCGACGACGAACCAGATCCACGAGCAGGTGGGCGTGCAGAACCTTTATTCCTGATCGCGCAGCCGCATCGCGGCTTCGCTTCCTTCCCCAGATCGCGCCCGGGTTTCCGGGACGGGTCCGCAGACAGGTGATGAAAGAGCCGCCCGAAGCACATTCGGGCGGCTCTGCTGATCGACGGTCTCAGTTGAACCGGTTGTCGCGCGGAAAGCCGCGCGGGGCCATGCGGCCCGTGGTGCCGCGCTTGGCCAACCATTCCGTCAGGTCGGGTTCGGTCCGGGTGCGGCCCGCGGGATCAAGCCAGGACAGCCCGACCGACAGGGTGATGCATTTCGCATCCGCAAGGCCGCCGTCCTTGAACTTCTGCATCCGCACGCCCTTGCCACGGGCCATCTCGGGCAGTTCGGACAAGGGGAAGACCAGCAACTTGCGGTTGTCGCCGACAGTGACGAGGTGGTCGCCCTCGATCCGGCGGACCAGAAGCGCGTCGCCGTTCAGCACCTGCTTGCCGGCGCGGGTCTGCGCGAGGATATCGGGCGCGTTCACGATGAAGCCGTCTCCGGCCTTCGAGGCCACCAGGAACTGCTGGTCCTCGCGCCAAGGGAACATGTCCAGCACGGCCGCGTCGTTCGGCAGGTCGATCATCAGGCGCAGGGGTTCCCCCAGACCCCGCCCGCCGGGCAGGTTGTTGGCAGGCAGCGTGTAGAAGCGGCCGTTCGCGCCGAAGATCATCAGCTTGTCGGTCGTCTCGGCGTGCAGCGCCATGAAGGGCCCGTCACCGTCGCGGAACTTGAGTTCGGCATCCAGCGGCTGGTGGCCCTTGATCGCGCGAATCCAGCCCATCCGCGACAGGATCACCGTGACCGGCTCGCGCTCGATCATCGCGTCCATGTCCAAAGGCTGCACGTCCTCGGATGCGGTGATCTCGGTCCGCCGCACGCCCGCCGGGTTCGACTTGCCGAAAAGCCCGCGCACCTCGCGCAGTTGCTCGGCGATCTTCGCCCATTGCCGCGCGGGGTCGGCCACCAGAGCCAGCAGCCCCTCGCGTTCGCCGGCCAGCCGGTCGCGCTCGGCCCGAAGCTCGATCTCCTCAAGCCGCCGCAGGGCGCGCAGGCGCATGTTCAGGATCGCTTCCACCTGCGCGTCGGACAGCCCGAACTCGGCCATCATCACCGCCTTGGGGTCGTCCTCGTGGCGGATGATCTCGATCACCCGGTCGAGGTTCAGGTAGGCGATGATGTAGCCATCCAGCACCTCGAGCCGGGCGGCGATCTTTTCCAGCCTGTGGGCCGAGCGGCGCAGCAGCACCTCGCGCCGGTGGTCGAGGAAGGCGCGCAGCACCTCTTTCAGCGAACAGACCTTCGGCACCCGCCCGTCAATCAGCACGTTCATGTTCAGGCCGAAACGCACCTCGAGGTCGCTGGCCCGGAACAGCGCGGCCATCAACTGCGCGGGATCGATGGTGCGGGTGCGGGGTTCCAGCACGATGCGGATGTCCTCGGCCGATTCGTCGCGCACGTCGGCCAGGATCGGGATCTTCTTGGTCAGCACCAGTTCGGCCAGGCGTTCGATCAGCTTGGACTTCTGCACCATGTAAGGAATTTCGGTGACGACCACCTGCCACGTCCCCCGGCCCAGGTCCTCGAGCACCCAGCGGGCGCGCAGGCGCAGGGAACCGCGCCCGGTGCGATAGGCCTCGCGCAGCACCGCCGCATCCTCGACCAGCACGCCGCCCGTAGGGAAGTCCGGGCCGGGCATGATCGCCATCAGCGTCTCGTCGCGGGCGTCCGGCGACTTGATGAGATGCAGGCAGGCATCCACGACCTCATGGAGGTTGTGGGGCGGGATGTTGGTCGCCATCCCCACGGCGATGCCGCTGGCGCCGTTGCAGAGCAGGTTCGGGAAGGCCGCAGGCAGGACCACGGGTTCTTCCAGCGTGCCGTCGTAGTTGGGGCGGAAATCGACCGCATCCTCAGCCAGCCCCTCCATCAGCGCCTCGGCGGCCAGCGTCAGGCGGGCCTCGGTGTAGCGGCTGGCGGCGGGACTGTCGCCGTCGATGGAGCCGAAGTTCCCCTGCCCGTCCACCAGCGGATAGCGCATCACGAAGGGCTGGGCCAAACGCGCCATCGCGTCATAGATCGCCCCGTCGCCGTGGGGGTGATAGTTCCCCATCACGTCGCCGGAAATCTTCGCCGACTTGCGGAATGCGCCGGTCGGCGACAGCCGCAGCTCGCGCATTGCGTAGAGGATGCGGCGGTGGACCGGCTTCAGCCCGTCCCGCGCATCCGGCAGCGCCCGGTGCATGATGGTGGACAGCGCATAGGTCAGGTAACGCTCGCCGATGGCGCGGCTCAGCGGTTCCGAGATGGTGCCCTTGTCGGGATCGGGGGCGTCGGGGATGTCGGCTTTCCTGGTCATCCCGCCCAACTACGCCCCGACCGCAGGCCGGTCCAGTGGCAGCAAAGGCGTGGCAGATGGGCAACAGGCGGCTGTGACATGACGGGTTTGCCGGAGGAGCATGGAACGCATCCTGGCTGAAAACGGTTTCAATGCATCCGTCATGCTTCCAGATACCCCCATCATGTTCCGTCTGATCGCCATCGCCCTGACCTCGACCTTTCTTCTGCTTGCCTTTTTCGGCACCAGCGGCGAGCAGACCCGCGCCCAGCATCCGGCGCGCGTCATGGGGATCATGGGCACCCTGGTCACCGTTCCGCCCGAGGCGCCGGACGCGCACAGGCATTACGTCAGCCGCCATCACCAGCCGATGAAGACCGCGCCCGATCCCGGTGCCGGCGTGCTGCGAATCCTGCCCTTCGGCACAATGGTCGAGGTGATCGACGCGGGGCATGGCAACTTTGCCCAGGTCCGTGACCCTTCGGGAGAGATCGGGTTCATCCATGCCGCCAGCCTGTCGGACAGCTTCCCGGGCTGACGCGATTGCCGACCGTTCTCATCACCGGCTGCTCGTCGGGCATCGGGCTTGACGCCGCGCGCCACATGGCCGGCGCGGGCTGGACCATCATCGCCACCTGCCGCCGCCCCGAGGACCTGCACGCCCGCCGGGCTGAGGGCATGATCGCGCTGCCGCTGGATCTCGGCGACGAGGCCAGCGTCGCCGCCTGCGCCGAAGCCGCGCTGACCCACGGCCCCCTTGACGCGCTGGTGAACAACGCGGCCTTCGCCCTGCCTGGCGCGGTCGAGGATCTGCCGCGCGGCGGCCTGCGGTCGATCTTCGAGGTCAACCTGTTCGGCACCCACGACCTGACCCGCCGCCTGATCCCGCATTTCCGCGAACGCGGCGCGGGACGCATCGTCAACGTCAGTTCCGTCCTCGGCCTTGTCGGCATCCCGTGGCGCGGGGCCTATGTCGCCAGCAAGTTCGCGCTGGAAGGCCTGACCGACGTGCTGCGGATCGAGATGTCGGACACCCCCATCCGCGTGATCCTGATCGAGCCCGGGCCGATCACCAGCCGCATACGCGCCAACTCGATCCCCCATTTCGAACGCTGGATCGACTGGGAACGCAGCCCGCGCGTCGAACAATACCGCGCAAGCCTGCTGAGGCGCCTGTATCAGCCCTCGGGGCCTGACCGCTTCGAACTGCCGCCGTCGGCCACCAGCGCCGTCATCCGGCAGGCGCTGGAAAGCGCGCGACCCCGCGCCCGCTATCGCGTGACCCGGCCCACCAAGATCGCGGCGGCGGGGCGGCGGCTGCTGTCCACGGCCGCACTGGACTGGTTCGCGCGGCGCAGCTAGTGTCCGCCCAGCGAAAGGCGACCTCATGCGGGACGAGCCCCTTTTCATACTCGCGGCGCTGGCCGCCCTGGCGGTCACGGTGATCCTTGCCGTGGGCATCGGCGGCTTCGCCCGTGGCGGAGAGTTCAACCGCAGGCATGGCAACCGGATGATGCGCTGGCGGATCATCGCCCAGGCCATCGCGGTGGCGCTGATCCTTCTTTATGTCTGGCTGCGGGGCAACTGATGGTCGTTCTCAATCGAATCTACACCCGCACCGGCGACAAGGGCGACACCGGCCTGTCGGACGGCTCGCGCGTCGCCAAGCACGATCCGCGGGTCGAGGCCTATGGCACCGTCGATGAACTGAACGCGACCCTCGGCCTCGCCCGGCTTCATGCCGGGGCTGAGATGGCCGACGCGCTGGGCGTGATCCAGAACGAGCTGTTCGACCTCGGCGCCGATCTGGCGCGGCCGAACATGGACCGGGACGCCGAAGCGCCTTATCCGGTGCTGCGGATCGTGCAGCAGCAGGTGGACCGGCTGGAAATCGAGATCGACGCGATGAACGCGCCCCTGTCGGCGCTGCGCAGCTTCATCCTGCCTGGCGGATCGCTGCTGGCCGCGCATCTGCACCTTTCCCGCACCGTCGCCCGCAGGGCCGAACGGCGCGCGACCGAACTGGCCGAAGGCGGCGACACCAATCCCGCCGCGGTCAGGTATCTGAACCGCCTGTCCGACTGGTTGTTCGTGGCGGCACGCGCTGCGAATGCCGGCGGCAAGGGGGATGTGCTATGGGTGCCGGGCGCCTCTCGCGGGGGCAGGCCCGACCTCTGACCCGGCGGGAGGCGCCCTCTGCACGCAAGTTTGGCCTTTAAATTGTGTGTGTGATCGTTATTGCATCCGCAGCAAACGGATGACGCTGATACGAAAGGGAGTTGTTCGATGAAGGTTCTTGTGCCTGTGAAGCGGGTGATCGACTACAACGTGAAGGCGCGGGTGCGTGCGGACGGGTCGGGGGTGGACCTGTCGAACGTGAAGATGTCGATGAACCCCTTTGACGAGATCGCGGTCGAGGAAGCGATCCGTCTGAAGGAGAAGGGGGCGGCGTCCGAGATCGTGGTGGTGTCGATCGGGGTGAAGCAGGCGGCGGAAACCATCCGCACGGCGCTGGCGATGGGCGCCGACCGCGGCATCCTGGTGGTGGCCGCGGACGACGTGCACCAGGACATCGAGCCCCTGGCGGTGGCCAAGCTGCTGAAGGCTATCATCGCCGAGGAGCAGCCGCAGCTGGTGCTGATGGGCAAGCAGGCGATCGACAACGACATGAACGCCACCGGCCAGATGCTGGCGGCGCTGCTGGGCTGGGCGCAGGCGACGCAGGCCGGCAAGCTGGAAGTCGAGGGCGAGAAGGCCACCGTCACGCGCGAGGTCGACGGCGGGCTGCAGGTGATCGAGGTCAGCCTGCCCGCGATCGTGACCGCCGACCTGCGTTTGAACGAGC
The DNA here is from genome assembly GCF_014164635.1 of Paracoccus sp. MC1854. Classification (NCBI taxonomy): domain Bacteria; kingdom Pseudomonadati; phylum Pseudomonadota; class Alphaproteobacteria; order Rhodobacterales; family Paracoccaceae; genus Paracoccus; species Paracoccus sp. MC1854. The sequence continues at coordinate 6,450 of NZ_JACJFU010000064.1, forward strand.
CGCGCTATGCGAGCCTGCCCAACATCATGAAGGCCAAGAAGAAGGAACTCGTCGAAAAGACCGCCGGTGACTACGGTGT
>NZ_JACJFU010000065.1:0-6316 GCF_014164635.1 Paracoccus sp. MC1854
GAATGTCGAAAGCTATCGCCGGCGCAGCGCCATGGAGGCAAAGCGGACACGGGGACGACCGGCCGCATTCGCGACAATCAACAATACGCCCCAGTCTGTCGCGGAGCGTCAATCACCCGGCCCGCAGGGCCTTGCCAGCGACAATCACGCTGATACCCTGCCAGACGCCGCGACGTAGAAGCTCATCCAGATTGACGCGCGCGTCTCATCAAGATTGTCGCGCAATACGCTGGACGCCCGGCCGAAAGGCTGGCGTCCAGTGTCTTTCTCCTGGCCCGGGATCCGCGAGGGTCTCGCCCGTACTTCCACCACCTTTCAGTTTCACCAGTGCTTCCGTGCGCTCCGGCGCAGGGAGGATGTGCTGCGATCCTTCCGTGATCAGGCGGCCCTGCTGGATGCGCTCAACCGGACATCCGGTGACCCCGAGCACAAGAACCGGATCCTGACAGCTCTGGTCCGTTCCGCCCAGCGCGACGGGCCCGAGGCCGATTGTGCCCTGACCCTCCTGCTGCTGGCGCTCTGGCCGGGGCTCGACGCGGTCATGCGGCGTGCCCGGGTCCGGCGGCTCGGCACACCCGATGAGCTGGCCTCCGAGATCCTGGCGCGTGCGACCGAGGCGGCGCGCAGCCTCGATCTGCAGCGCGTGAGCCGGATTGCCGCCACCCTCGTGATGAACATCGAGCGCGACCTCGGCCGAGCCATGCGGCGCGAATCTGACCGTCAGCATTTACATGGTGAAGTTGATCCGGACTGGATCGTCGCAGCACCCTCGTGGGCCGCGCAGGGGCAGATGCGGACGGAGTTGCATGGCGACCTCACCACGCTCATCGGCAGGGACACCGACCTGGTGCTCGGCTCGGCGCTCGACGGGTTCAGCCAGCTGGAGATGGCACAACGTCTTGGCGTCGGCGAGGCGGCGGCCCGCAAGCGCTACCAGCGGGCGACGGCGCGCATAACACAGGACATCTGACCCGCTTGAAAATAGTTCCAGCAGGTAGCTCTGAGAGCAGCAGCCGTTGCACGGACACGAGCCTGATGGTGGCGAGCGACAACAGAACACACGCGCCAGGCTGTCGTCTCTACCGCAACAACTGGCGCGAAACGGTCACCGGGATGATCTCCTGCTGGTTCCGGGGGCCAAGCTGCCAAAACTGCCCAAACTCACGTCTAATCCAGCGTGGGCACATAATGCCGTGCAGAAAATGATAGTAATGGACAGATCAAACGGGAGAATTGGGTGATGACCGCTGTGCAGTCATCGAACTTCCACCGGATATCTAATGATTGTCGAGTGGCGTGTATCGCCCTATTCAATCAACGCCTTTCGCGCTGCTTCGGCGAAGGAGCTGCCAACAGCCATTTCTCCAACTTGCTCCCGCTCTACTGGCGTGAAGAACGCAATGCGCCAATTTGTCGTGAACTTCATGATGGTCAGGTGGCCATCATGTTTATCGTCTGCAACTTTCCGAAGCTGTTTCCAGAGTTCAATCTCTTGCTCGGTCATTCTCAGTCCCTCAGTTTGTAGTTCGAGGTGGGTAGATCCTCATGCCCTTGATAAAGAACTAACATGCCGATGCCCACCCCTTGCGAAACGGTGCCCCCGTGCTGCAGGCGCTCCTGAGGATGTTAACTGCCGTCGGCTGCGCCATGATCTCCTGCTCGGACGCTAATGACCAGGGTTCCTAATGCTGAGGGATGGCGAGCCGGGGAAGCCGGAGGGGCATGCTGTCCTTCGATGTCCCGATCGCCGGATTGAAGTGGCTTTTCCTGATCGAGACGCCCGTGCGCGTCCGGTCAGCCGGAGCCCGAGAATGCCGCTTTTTCCTGTTCCCGCCCCTGAGTTCCTTAAGCGGCTTCCGGGCTACTATCGCCGCTGGGAACTAGCCGAACTGCTGCTCCCGGACCGCTACTACTACCTCGAGGCGGCGGGCCGGCATGCCGACGGCGAGGAGCTCTTTACGGTCTATGCCCAGTCGGGGGCCGCTGCACGGGCCGAGGGGCCGCTGCAATGAGCGGGCCCGATATCGACCGCGACCAGATCGAGCTGTTCCTGGATACCGTCTTCTCCTGGTGCGACGGCCTGATCCCGCTGCGGGGTCTGCCCGAGAAGGGCGTCGAGCCGGCACCCTCGAGCGAGTTCCGCTGGTTGCCCGCAGATGATAGCGCCGCAGACCAGATCACCGTGTTCGCCGAAGCCGCGGCCATGTGTGGCCGGGCGGTCTACGTCATCCCCGGCACCGTTACCGCCTCAGGCCAGGCACGGGCCGAGCACGTCATGCAGATGCAGGCGGTGGTCGTCGATCTCGACGACGGGAACATCGCTGCCAAGCGCGATCACCTTGTTCGCCATCTCGGCCGGCCCACGCTGATTATCGAGAGCGGCGGCCGGACGGAGAATGGGCAAGTCAAGCTGCACCTGTGGTGGAAACTGACCGAACCTGCTGAAGGTGACGATCTCGTGCAGCTTTGCCGGTTGCGCGCCGAGATCGCGCTGAAAGTCGGCGGCGATGACAGCTTCGGCTCCGCCCACCAGCCAATCCGGGTGCCGGGCACGATCCACGGCAAGTACGGCCGCAAATCCGCGGTGCGGATCATCTCCCATCAGGACATCGAGGTCGATCTCCCAGACCTCGCCGGGCGCGTGGCCGAGATGCCTGCGCTGTTGGATCGTCCCGAAGGCCGTGGCGGGCTGGACTTCAATACCGCCGGCAAGCCACCCATCGACGCGGTGCTGACCACGCCAGTGCGCGAGGGTGCCGTCGATGACTGGACCCGGTTTCATGGCGCAAGCGCGGCGATCGGGCACTACCTGCGCCAGGCACATGAGGGCCGGCTGACCCTCGACGAGGCGTGGGAGGCGATCTGCGGCTATAGCACTGCCATGCTGCGGCCGCCGTGGCCCGAAGAGCGGCTCAAGGCCGAAGCGCGCCGCCTTTGGAAACGGCACATCGAGCGGAATGGGCCGGCACAGCCCCAGCGTCAGCCGCCCCCATCAGAACCGCTGAACTGCTTCAGCCTCGGGCAACTGCTCGACGACCGCAGCGCACTGCCTGACGACATCATCGCCCCGCGGGTGCTGACCCCGGGCGGGCTGCTGGTCCTCGGCGGCGCGCCCAAGGTCGGCAAGAGCGACTTCCTGATCTCCTGGCTCGTGCACATGGCAGCGGGGGTGCCGTTCCTCGGCTTCACGCCGCCCCGGCCATTGCGCATCTTTTATCTGCAGGCCGAGCTTCAGTATCACTACCTGCGCGAGCGCATCCACCAGATCGGCTTGCCGACCGACGTCCTGGCGGCAGCCCGAGACGGCTTCGTCGCGACACCGCGGTTGAAGCTGCTGCTTGATCAGGGCGGCGTAAGTCGCGTGGCCGAGACCATCCGGTCCGCCTTCCCGGACACCCCGCCCGACGTCCTCTGCATCGACCCGATCCGCAACGTCTTCGACGGCGGTCCCGACAGCGGCGGCGAGAACGACAACAGCGCGATGATGTTCTTCCTCAAGGAGCGCGTCGAAGCGTTGCAGGCGGCGGTCAATCCCAACGCCGGGATCATCCTCGTCCATCACACGAAGAAGCTCGCCAGGCAGCAGGTCAAGGACGACCCCTTTCAGGCGCTCTCGGGCGCCAGCGCGCTCCGGGGCTTCTACACCAGCGGCCTGATCCTGCACCGCCCGGACGAGGACAGCACCGCCCGGCGCCTCGAGATCGAGCTGCGCAACGGCCCGGCCTTGGAGCCGAAGCTGGTCGACAAGGTGGACGGCGCGTGGGTCGAACTGAACGCCAGCCACGAGCGTCTCGTGCGTCAGAAGGTGGGGGCCCGTCTCGACGCCGAGCGCGATCGCAAGGCCGAGGTGATCCTCGACCTGCTCTACGAGGAGGCTGCGGAAGGCCGGCTCTATACCTCAACCCAGTTCGCCTCGAACTTCGAGAACGGCGCCGGCCTCGGCAGCCAGCACACCATCCAGGACCGCCTCAACGTCCTCGCGACCAAGGGCTTCATCAAATACCAGCGCAACGGCGCGCTCTACGGACTGCCGCTGGTCCGCTCCCGCTTTGGCTACATGTGCGTCGAGGGCATGCGCTTCGGCCGCGCGGAGCAGGTCGACCCCGAGACGGGCGAGGTGACTGCCCTCGGGATCCCCGTCCTTCCGAGCCACTACCGCTGCGCCTCCTCCGGTGCCGCGCTCGAGGTCGAGAACCCCTCCGTCTGGGTCTGGCCGGAGGCCGCGGATGTCTGACAGATCGGTTGTCCGACATAAGTCGAGAATGTCAGACTTCCTCGCTTGTCTGACTGATTGCTTGATTATCAATGACTTACCGAAGTCGAAGTCAGACATGTCCGACTTCCTTGTCCGACTTCTGTGGGGCAGGAAATGCAAGCAATATCAATGCTCTGATCCGCCGAATAAGTCGAACAATGAACCTCCCCATACTACGTATGGGAGGGCCGGCCTCATGGCCGGCCCCCCCATCCGTAACGTCCGTGCCCGCGGTCCTCCACGTCGTCCCTCGTGTCTGCCTCACCCGATGACGACGGCCAGAACGACAGGAGATGACAATGGCCTGTAAGACGATGACGATGATGCGCTTCACGCCCCGCGGCTACGGCGGGCCCCGCCGCGATCCCGATCAGGTCCGCCGCGACGGCTGGCACGAACTGGGGCTGCTGGCGGTCTCGGTGGATGATCCGCGGCTGACCTGGCGCGAGCGCGAGATGGTCGTGCAGCTGGGCTGCAAGCTCTACGGACCTCGGACCGAAGGAGGACGCCGCGATGGCTGAGCGCGACTGGACCACTGACGATGTCGCGGATCACTTCGAGGAGGCATTCCGCACCCTGCGCAAGCTGCCGCCGGTGAAGGTGCAGGGCTACTTCGGCTGCTGGCCGCAGATCCTGCGCAATGCCCGCGAGATCGCCGCGATGGAACCCGAGCCGATGCGGGTCTGGCCCTCGGCAGCGGCGATCACCCGGCTCGAGCAGACCTTCGGCTGGGTGCTGTGGATCGAGGAGGCCGAGCGCAAGCTGGTCTGGTCACGGGCGGCCCGGGTGCCATGGAAGGTGATCGCGGGCGAGATGGGCTGCGACCGCACCACCGCCTGGCGGCGCTGGCAACTGGCCCTGACCACCATCGCCGCCCGGCTGAATGCCCTGTGAGTCCAGAGTGTTGCAACACATTCCTGTTCGACACCTGCAACAGATCCGTGCTATGCGTAGCATATGATCGGAAGACGAGCGCCGAGAGCGCCCCCGGTCTTTTCCATTTCGTTCCGTTCTTCGCGCGAGGCCCCATGCCGCAGCGTCCGCCCATCCATCGCCCGGTGGGGCGGCGCGACAAGCGTGAGCGTGACCGCGACACCGACCGCAAACGTGATCCGGCCGTTCGGGCGCTGTATCGCTCCGCACGCTGGCTTCGGGAGCGCCGGCTGTTCCTGGCAGCGCATCCGCTCTGCGCCGAGTGCCAGCGCCAGGACCGACTGAGCGCAGCCGGTGTCGTCGACCACATCATCCCGCATCGGGGCGATACCGCGCGGTTCTGGGACCCGACTGGCTGGCAGCCGCTCTGTGCGCCCTGCCACAGCCGCAAGACCGCCGCCGAGGATGGCGGCTTCGGCAATCGGCGGACCGAGCGCGAGCCCGCCGGCTGACCCGGGGGGACATCAAATCTCTGGGCGGTTCGACGTCAGGACCGCGCGCCAAGCTTTCTGCATCCGTGGCCAAAATGGCGAGGGGGGGGTGCAGCCACGAAAATCGAAGGAAACCGCTCGTGCCCAATCGCCAACTCGTCATCGATTATCGCCCCCTCGACAGCCTTGTCCCCTATGCTCGTAATGCCCGAACCCATTCCGAGGCGCAGGTGGCCGAGATCGCGGGATCAATCCGCGAGTTCGGCTTCACCAACCCCGTGTTGATCGCCGACGACGGCACGCTCATCGCGGGTCATGGCCGGGTGCTGGCGGCGCGGCTGCTCGGCATGGAGACGGTGCCGGCCATCGCGCTGACCGGCTTGTCGGAGACGCAGCGCCGGGCACTGGTGCTGGCCGATAACCGCATTGCGCTGAACGCCGGCTGGGACGAGAGCCTGCTGGCGCTGGAATTGAGCGACCTGAAGGAAGCCGGCCTCGATCTCGGCATCTTGGGCTTTGAGGACGGCGAACTCGATCGGCTGCTGGCTGGAGCCGAGGAGGACGACGCTGGGCGTTGTTGCAGAACTCTGCCCTCGGAAGGATTCACTGGAGTGGTCCAGCGGGTTAAGGGCCTGCCATGACCAGGCCTGAACCCACCCGCTACCGCACGACGAACTGGAAATCCTACAATGATGGG
>NZ_JACJFU010000066.1:0-6135 GCF_014164635.1 Paracoccus sp. MC1854
AATCCACGTCCGCATTGCACTGATGAACCGCTTCAATGCACTCGGCACGGCCGAAATCGAACGCGTGGCCTGACGTCAAAAGGGAAAGGGGAAGTCGCCACTAGCGGCCGAGTTCTGCAACAACGCCTCCACGTCCGGTCCGCGGCAGCGTCGCCATCTTGCGCATGAGCGCCTCCACAGGCGGCGACATGGCAACGACGTAGCCACCTATGGCCACAAGCGCCATCTGCATTGTGAAAGGAATCAGGTTCCAGAAGCCTTCACCAAATGCGAACGAGATGTCGCTCGCAGAACCGCCATGCATGAAGGTACCGAAGGCAACGGCGACTACCGCCAGCAGGACGAAAACATAGGAGTCGGGAAACCACCTTTCTGCAAAGTTCACCATGGCGCGCGAGAACCTGGCGAGCAGGTTCTCATCAGGCTTCTCTGCCTCGAACGGGTGCGTGTTATGCAACTTGTTTCCCTCTCTGTGCTGTTCTTGTCGTTTGTTCATTTTGCCAGCGTGATGCTGGTCAACGGGACCGCCTGACACGTCAGGCATTGATCTGCATCACGCCCAGGTGCACCCAGCAGGTGCGCGACCTCTCCATACAGGACGCGGCACATGCAGCTTTCGCACTGCCCTACCCTGCACCCGCTTGGCAACGGGACCCCGTTAGCAAGGGCCGCGTCCAGCAGCGAACCCATCTCAGGGCGCCATATGAAGCTGTGACCGGTGCCTGCGACCCGGACTGTCTGAGGCGCAAGATCGCGGGGAACGGGTGTCGGAGACATGAAGGCCTCTGACATGACATCATGAGCGGGAATGCCCAACTCGCGCATGGCTTGCGTGGCAGTCTTCGTGAAGTCCGGCGAACCGCAGATATAGACCACTGGCTTTTCTGGCAGCAGGGGAGCCACGTAACTGAAATCGAGCCTTCCCCTGGTCTGAAAATCAATACCTTCGACATCGTCAGGAAGTGGGGCAGAATAGGTGGTAATCCGGCGAAGTCCGGGCGCAAGCCTGTCGAGTTCCTGAAGGCGGCGGGCAAAAGGGTGCTCATACCCGTTCCGGCAACCGTGAAGCAGCAGGATCTGGCTGTCCTGATGCTCTGCCACATGACGCTCAAGCACGCTGACGAAAGGTGTGATGCCAATCCCGGCGGCAAGGAAGACAAGCGGGCGGTCCAACGCTACAGGCGGGGTGAAGATGCCTGACGGGATATCGAGCCGCAGTTGGGCACCTTCCTTCAGGCCGTGAAGGGCAGTCGACAACGATCTCCCTTCCTGCGCCTCGATAGCACTGCCTTGCCGGCGCACTGCGATCGAAAGACGCCGGGGATTCAGGCCGGAACCCGTAAGCGAGTAGGAACGAGAGGGCCCACCCTCGGTGATGCTCACAACGACATGCTGACCGGGAAGATAATCGGGCAATGCGCCGCCATCACTTGGCGCAAGATCCAGCGCGATGATGTCACGGCCTTCATGTTCGATCCGCTGAATGGTGAAACTGCGCTTTCCAGCCCATCTTCCAATGTTTGCGGTGGGGTGCGGACGAATATCGCAGGTGACTGCACGCAGCGGCACCGAGCCGCTTACGGGATCGCGAACCGTGTCGCTCAGTATCGCATTGACGTTGTTCGTCTCGTATCCTTCAATCGGTGTTGAAGGACGATTCAACGTCGGCGCTCCTTTTCCCCAGCCGAACTCCGCGATCACCACTCGATCGTCCAAGGCATCGTTGATCCGGACACGAAGGGTTGCCTTACCCGAAGGCGTGGAAACCCAAGCCCAATCCCCCTCGGCCAAATCGCGACTCCGGGCCAGCTTGCTGCTGATCTCTACCGCAGGATCAATGGACTTCCTGCGCAGTGAGGTGATGTGACGATACGACGAGTGGACAAACCAGCCTGATTTTGCCGTTGTCAGCACTAAGGGATATTCGTCCTTTCCGTTGCCTTGCGGCAGCGGGGATCGGGACGGCTCGACATGATCTGGAATCGGGTTCTGATCAATTTCCAGAAGCTGTTCGGAATACAGTTCAACAAGCCCCGAGCGGGTAGGAAAGCCCACCAGCCTGCCATGTGCGTCCGTTTGAGCGTATTTCATGGTCGATGTGGGTTGGGGAAACTGTATCGGCCCACCCGCGTCGCGCAAATTCTCGACCGTGACGCCAAGCGGCGCAAGCTGCCAATTCCAGCCATCGGCGATGCTTCCGCGCAACAACTCGTCGCTGAAATCGAGACGACGCGCGAGGTCGAACACGATATCGTAGTCGGCCCGGGCGTCGAACTCACAGTCGATCATCCTGGGGCGAAAATGGACTGTTTCCACTGCCGCCTGATCAATCTCGAAACCGATTTTCAACGCCTCCCGCTCTGGCGGCAAGCTGACGGGAAGCACGATGTCGGCAAGTTCAGCCGTGGGATTCATGAAGATATCTGCATGAACATGAAAATCCAGATGCCGCAATGCTTCCAGGTTCCGTGCCGCATCGGCTTGAGAGACGACGAAATTGGTACCGAAGCTCATGAGCGCACGAACGGCGTAAGGTTCCCGGTCCAGCACTGCCCGGCAGAAATCCCGTGCGGTGACCCAGCCTCGCGCTGGCGGCCCGAGCGGCAATTCCATACGACCCAGGGCTTTCTCCAGTTGGCCATCAGGCAAGAGGGAAAGCTGATTGACCGCGCGCGTCGGCAAAAGTGATGGCCAGATGTTTCCGCCCGGACGATCATAGGCGCCCGTCAGTGCATACATACTTGCGACGGCCCGTTCGATGGAGGTGGCATTGGTATGCTGCCCCACCCCTGTCCATGCATGGTAAGCAAGCTTCGGCCCGTTCTCCAGCAGAGCGTAGAAATGCAGCAGGTCAGCCTTATCCACCCAGCTGATCTCGGCTACATGATCCGGTGTATATGGCACCGCAGCTTCCTTCAGCAGCCGGAAAACGGTTTTTGCCTGGATCCTTCGCCCGGATCTGTCCTTCAGCGCCAACTGCGCATCAAGGGCAACGCTTCGGGCCTGGTACTCCGGCGAAAGCGGGTCACAGATAATCGGATGGCCACTCTGATCAGCGGCGACAAACAATCCCTCGGCGGCATTCTCCTGTATGTCACGCGCTCGTATCAGGCGGCCAGTCTCGAGATTTATCAACAGAGGCGCATTCGTCCACCGCCTGACGAAATCTAGGTCTATCGCCTGACTGGCGATCAGGTGGCGGATGGCACCCATTGCGATTGCCCCATCCGCCCCCGGACGAACCCGCAGCCACAGGTCCGCCTGCTCTCCGGAACCATTCGGTTTCGGATCGATCACGACCACTTTCGCACCGCGGCTTCGGGCGTCGGCGATGCGACTTGCCTGTGCCAGCCAGGTCCGGGCCGGATTATGCCCCCATAGAACGATGACATCGGCATTCGCATAATCGGGAAATCCGATTCCACGGCCATATGTCAGTTCATGTGCATAGTCCTTGTGCCAGCCGCACACCTCGACAGCATAGATGAGGTTTGGAGACCCGAAGACCCGGATAAACCGCTCGACCCATTCGAAGCTGTCCACCATGGGTGTCCCGCTTGGCGTCGTGACTGCGAAGGCGACCGCCTCGGCGCCGTCCCGGGAGCGGATTCCACCCAGCTTCTCTGCGACCTCGTTAAGGGCCTCTTCCCACGAGATCTGCTGCCACCCCGGACTTGCCGAACCCTTGGGCGTGGTCCGGCGCAGGGGCGTCTTGAGGCGCGCATGATGGTGCACGATTTCCGGCAGTGCCCTGCCCTTCCCACACAAGGCCCCTCCGGTGGGGTGGTCTGGCAAGGGTTCAACCGCCGTGACCCGGTTCTCCACGACTGTCGTGCGTGAACCGCAGCGGGAACGACACAGGGTACAATAGCCCTCGATCCGCTTCATGAGAACGTCCTTGAGCAGCTGGAGAGAAGGAGTAGCGCGCTACTGTAGTGCGTTCTTTTGGGTGGCGCTGTCAACAGGCCTGTAGTAGCATGCCGGGCAATAGGGGTTTTGCGGACCAAGCAATGCATGAGAGCCTGCGTGAGCGGGTGGTGAAGCAACTGAAGGCCGAGATCATCGCCGGCGAAAGCCCGCCCGGGTTGATCTATTCGGTACCAAGCCTTGCCGCCGAACTCGACGTTTCCACCACACCTGTGCGCGAAGCCCTTCTCGAGCTTTCAAGTTCGGGGCTTGTCGAGCCGATTCGCAACAGGGGTTTCCGGGTCTCACGTCCTTCCCTGAAGGAGTTGCGTGACCTGTTTCACATGCGCGACCTCCTCGAGACAGAGGCCGCGCGTCTGATGATGATTGAACGGCGTATCGATGCAATGGAGCTGTACAAGCTGGCCGAGGATATCGAGCGCGCTGTCAACGAAGACGATGTCCGCGCTTACCTTCTGTCGGACAGGGCTTTCCACGATGCGATGTTCGTGGCTTCCGGTAACGACTTGCTGGCGCATATGGCCTTGTCGCTTCGCGACAGGATGCGTCTGTTCGGCATCCGATCCGCTGCTGGCCTAGGTCGACAGCGCGAATCGATCAGCGAACATTATCAGCTGATCGGGATGATCGAGTCGAACGATTCAGCACAGCTGATTGAACTTCTGCGTCACCATATCCTCAGTTGGCAGCCGATCTTCGAAGCGGCCTGGTCTACTTCTGGGAAGAGAAGCACCCAGAGCCGAAATAGCAATGAACAATAGTGAAACCTGAGCCGCCCTGAACCGGTCCAGATTCGCATCTTCAATGCCATCCCACTTTCTACATTCTTGACAGGGTGATTTTATACAAAATCATCTGCGGAGAAGGCCAGCAACCAACAGGGATCGGGATGCCATCATCAGACGATGGAGCGACGCGGGGGTCTCGAACGGCAGATTTGTTCATCGCGCTGTCAGAGAGCCTCTTGCGGCTGGAGCGCTATGGCGTCGCGCTGCTCATGACGTTGCTGAGCGGGGCGATCCTGCTGAACGGTGTCACTCGCTATCTCGGCATGCCGATCTACTGGATCGATGAGTTCGCCGTCTACTGCATGGTCTGGCTGACCTTCTTCGGGGCTTCGGCCATGACGCGGTTGAGGCTCGATTTTTCCGTCACGATGATGACCGAGCGGCTGAGCCAGCGGATGAGGGACCTGTGCCGCGTCGTGGCGACCGGGATGGTGATGGTGTTCAGCCTGGCGCTGGTGGCGATGTGCTGGATCTGGCTCGATCCGGTGGGGATCGCCGCCGCGGGTTTCGACGCCAGGGCCTTCTCGGGCAGTACCTTCAACTTCGTCTACACCGAGCGGACACAGACCCTAGGCTGGCCCACCTGGGTGCTTTACCTGATCCTGCCGATCTTTGCGATCTCTGTGACGGTCCACGGACTGGCGAACCTGCTGGAAGACCTCGGCATGGTCGAGAAGACCTCGCGCGACCTCGTCATCAACGCGGAAGAGGCGGTGAACTGATGGTGACATCCTCAGTCTTCCTGATCGTCATGCTGGTCGGCGTTCCGATCGGCCTGTGCCTCTGCATCGCCGCCATCGCCTATGTGCTGATGTCGGGCAACCCGGTGCTGTTCCAGAGCTATCCGCTGCAGATGTTCAACGCCGTGGACAGTTATGGGCTGATCGCCATCCCCCTGTTTGTGCTGATCGGCGAGATCATGAACGCGGGCGGGATCACCAAGAAGATCGTCGACATGGCCTGCCCTGCTAGGGTGGTCCCTTTCCGATCTTGGTGCATGACGGGTGCTGGCGCCATGCTCCGGGTGGCGAAGGCGGTCCCTGCGGGACCTCGGGAGCGGGGGGCCGATCGCCCGGGGAGGAATGCGGGCGCTTTGTGGTGCAAGGGCGGCGCCCCGCCGCGAGGACGATCTTCGCCTCGGCGAGGCTGCAGAGGATGTCGCCGGTGAGCCGCTCGTCGCGCAGCTTGGCGGTGAAGCTCTCGCAGCGGCCCGTCGTCGGGCACACAGTCCCCCGGACCGTTTCCTGATCCTCCCTCCCTCCCCGGGGGATCCAGGCTCGACAGAGGCCGTTCGGTAATCCTCCCATTTCTAACGGGGTCCATTCGTAGAACTCATGCGGCCATTTTCAGTTTCTGGGCGGGTGTGATGCCGCCGATGCCCATGTTCGGGCGGTCGTTGTTGTAAGTCCAGAGCCATTGC
>NZ_JACJFU010000067.1:0-6118 GCF_014164635.1 Paracoccus sp. MC1854
ACAGACGCAAAATGCCCGCTGCGGTGGGCGTGCGCCTCCGGTCGGGGCTACGCCCTCCTCCGTCACATGCCCACCGCGGCGTCTCATCCAGGTTGACGCGGAATCTCATCCTGTTTGTCGCGCAGCAGTCCAGCGCCTCCCGCGGGCCTGCTCAGGGCGTCGTGCGCCTCTGATGATCGGGAGAGGTGGGGGGTGCGTCAGCGCGCCCGCGCGGTCGCCTGGTTTAGCGTCCCACAGCCGCGGCAGGTCGCCGTGGCGGGATAGCTCACGAGATATTCGTGCCCGCGGGCGAAGCTCAGGTGCATCAGCCCATCACGGCGGATGCCGAGCAGCTTGCCGCAGCCTGTGCAGCGCCAGTCGGCAGCCGAGCCCGTGGCACGGGCGGTCTGATAGGCGCTTGCCGAGCGGATCGGTCGGGAGTGGAAGGGAGTCGGCATTGAAGTGCTCCTCTGATGAGTGAGCCCTTTCAATGGGTGTCGGAATATCGGACGGTCGTCCCCCCGTATGTCGGACCAGCGTCCGACATTCAGACTGCGGCGCAGATCCCGTCAGTCTTGAGACGCCAGTGCCCGCGCCGGTTATTCTCGAAGTAAATGCCCATGATCGTCTTGCGCGCCTCCGAGCGCCACGCGTCGGCGGGACTTCTGACACCGGTGCCTTCGACGATCTCGCCCGTCGGAACGTCCGGTCGCCCCGCCCTGTGCGCGGCGACAAAGCGATCGATGATCATCATCTGCTTGGGTCCTGCGATCGCGAGCGGCACCTTGCCGGGCATGTGAAGCATGCCGGACTGGTGTCCGAACTTGTGCAACGCGACCTCGCTGCCCCCGCGAGCCACCCAGCCTGACGCGCGGAAGCGCACCAGTATGGCAGCTTGCGCCTCATCGCCGATCACGCCGGCGTACAGCACGTCAGCGAGCGGAATCACCACATTGGGCCCGAGATGCGTGAAGGGTGTCTGTGCCGCCGTGAGAACGATCCCCACGCCTCCGTCCTGGCGGCTGCGCAACAAGGCATCCAGCCGCTGCAGGGTCGCGGACTGTCCAAGACGGCGAGCGAAGTAGATGGGGATCTCGGTGCCATCTGCCCGCCACCGGCCGAGATAGGCCAGATCGGCATCCAGCTGCTGGACGGATGCGCGTCCGATCAGGGACTTTAGAACCGCCAGCAGCGTTTCTTCGAGCCAGTCACGCTTGATGATGTACTTGCGGACATCCTCGATGGGGAGCCCACCGAGGTCTTCGCCGAATGTGCCGATCGCCGTCACCTCGCCCGGCCGGTCTCCGGCGGCGATGCTCACATCACCGAAATCGTCCGCGTCGTCCACGAGGACAATGTTCTGGCGTCGCTGCAATGCAAGGATCCCGGCATCGTGCAACCGCTTCGGATCAAGCCCGATCCGGCGCAGGTGCCCGCCGCTGATCTCATCTTCGGGCAGATCGTGAAGTTCGAGCAGCGCCGGCAGCAGCTGCGCGATTTCCTCGCTCTCGAGCACCCGAAGCTTGTTCATGACGCCCCAGAACTGCAGCAGTCGATAGCCCAGGTCGCGCTCATCAGGATCATGCTTGCTCTGCACATTCGAGCGCCGATCGCCGAAGGAGATCTCCAAAGTTCGTTGCTTCTGGTCGCCCGGCCGCGCGTAGTGCACGGCCACGACAAGGCGACTGAACCCTTCGGCTCGCTTCAGGAGCGTGGATCCTCCGAGGTATTGCCGGGCAACCGTCTCGATATCGTCATCAATGGTCACACGCAGGGACAGCCGCCGGGACCAGTCGCCCAGGCGCATCTCGACCTCGATCAGCTGCGCCCTCGAGATCTCGACATCATCCCAAACCGGCAGCGGCAACATAAGCGTGTGGTGAAACCGGGTCAGGTCATAATAGCGCCAGCTCAAGGGCTTGTTCGAGAGGTCCGCCTTGAGCACCACCTCGGCAAAGCTGTCGGCGGCCTTCTTGCGCACCTGCGGGCTTGGTCCACAGATCTCGATGGTGCCGAGGGTCGGGGTCCAGATCAGGGTCGCTTCGTTGGGCGGGCGGTAATAGATGGTCCCGCGCATGCCATTGTCCTTGTGGCTCAACACGCTGGACAAAGGGCCCGCGTGGCGCACGATCACCATCACCGAGGCCGGATGGCTGCCGGTTTTCGGGAGGTCGAGGGTTCGGATGCTCACCCGCGACGGCAGCTCCAGTTTGGCCGTGAGCAGCGAGGCCAGGGCGTCTGCATCAATGGCCTCCGAGTCGGTGGCGGCGCTCGGATCGTCGGCCTTGACCTCGAAGGAGTCGTACAGCTTGCCGTGATCCCGGTACTGGCGGGCCGCAAGGAACGCTTCTGCATCTTCGAAGTCCGCCGGATGCCGAAGAAAGATCCAGCCACTGCGGCAGAGAGGGTCCAGCTGGGAGGTGAAGGTTTCGTGTTCCTCGTGAGACAGCCGCTTTTGGGCAACATGCTCGAGGGAGCTGGGTCCTTTCCCGAGAGACAGCCGTCTGATCCGCCCGCAGCGATCCTCGAGAGGACGCAGCACTTCCACCGCCTTTGCGTTCAACTGATCGAGCAGGTTCGCGCGAAGATCATCGCCTTCATCGTCGTCGCTGCATTCCGGCCATTCGAATTCCACCAGCGGCTCGGTCTCCGATCCGCGGAAGGCAAGGATCTCCTGCAATAGCGGAAGCGGCGCCGTCTCGACCAGTTCCAGCGTTTCCGGTCCGAGGTTACGATACGTCCGGCTCATGGCAGCGTCCTCATCCAGCACAATCTCCGGATGAGTAGACCCGACCGGCAATGGAACGCGCAAGTCTTGCAGCCTCATGTCCCGATCGGCTGTCCCAGGTGGCTTTTCCTCAGGAGAAGCAACCGGGCTGATCCTGATGAAACGACCCAATCCCCTGTCACCCATGCTGATGACCCCGGCCGAGCGCCGCACTGAGCTGTGCCGCCTGCTGGCGCTCGGGCTGGTTCGGTTGAAGATGCGGGATCGGCGGGAAGTATCTGACGACGCCGGAGAACGTTGCCTACACTCTCCGCCCGACCAATGCCGTCATGCAACTCCGACGCACCGGAGAACCGCATGAACAAGCCCGATCCCATCCCCGCGCGCCTGGCCGCGCTCAAGACCACGCCCACGCCCGACCTGAAGCAGCAGTGGCGCGACCTCTTCGACAGCGAGCCGCCGCCGTTCAACCGGCGCTACCTGGAGAGCCGGCTGGCTTATCGCATCCAGGAACTGGCCTACGGCGGGCTGAAGCCCGAGACGATCCGGCGGCTGGAACGGCTGGGCGACGAACTGGACGGTGGCGACCGAAAGAAGCGCGGCATGCGCGCCGACCGTGACCGTCCGATCACCGGCACGCGGCTGCTGCGCGAGTGGCAGGGCGTCGAGCAGATCGTCACCGTCACCGCCGATGGCTTCGAATGGCAGGGGCGGCCCTACAAGTCGCTGTCTGCCATTGCTCGCGCGATCACCGGCACCCGCTGGAACGGCTGGGTGTTCTTCGGGCTGAAGAACCACAGGGGGCGGCCATGACCAAGCCGTTAGAAACGTCAAAACTGGTCCGCAAGCTGCGTTGCGCCGTCTACACCCGGAAGTCCTCCGAGGAAGGGCTGGAGCAGGAATTCAACTCGCTTCACGCCCAGCGGGAGGCGTGCGAGGCGTTCATCGCCAGCCAGCGCTCCGAGGGCTGGGTGCTGGTCCGTGATCAGTATGATGACGGCGGCATCTCGGGCGGAACGCTGGACCGGTCCGGCCTCCAGCGGCTGCTGGAGGACATCGAGGACGGTCTGGTCGACGTGGTGGTGGTCTACAAGATCGACCGCCTCAGCCGTTCGCTCGCCGACTTCGCCAAGCTGGTCGAGGTGTTCGACCGGAACGAGGTCACCTTCGTCTCGGTGACACAGTCCTTCAACACCACCACGTCCATGGGACGGCTGACGCTGAACATTTTGCTCAGTTTCGCCCAGTTTGAACGCGAGGTGACCGCGGAGCGCATCCGCGACAAGGTGGCGGCTAGCCGCAAGAAGGGCATGTGGATGGGCGGGGTGCCGCCCTATGGTTATCGCGTCGAGAGCCGGAAGCTGGTGGTGGATGAGGAAGGCGCCGCCCATGTGCGCTGGATCTTCGCCCGCTTCCTCGAGATCGGCTCGGCGACGGAACTGGCGCGGGAGGTCGGGAGGCGCGGCATTTGCACGCCACGAGGAAACAGGATGGACAAGAAATACATCTACCGGATGCTCAGCAACCGCGCCTACATCGGCGAGGCCGTCCACAAGGGCGACAGTTATCCGGGCGAACACGACGCAATCATCGACCGCGAAATGTGGGACAAGGTTCACGCCATCCTGCAGGAAAGCCCCCGCAAGCGGGCTGCACGGACCCGCGCCGATACGCCTGCGCTGCTGAAGGGTCTGCTGTTCGGGCCGGACGGCGCGGCGTTCTCGCCGACCCACACCCGCAAGGGCGACCGGCTTTACCGCTACTACGTCAGTCAGACTGTGCTGAAGCATGGTGCTGGTGCGTGTTCAGTCGGCCGCGTGCCAGCGGGCGAGATTGAAGCCGCCGTGATCGTCCAGCTGCGCGCCGTGTTCCGCCAGCCCGAGGTCGTGGCGGGCACGTGGAAGGCCGCGCGCACCCACGCTGAAGACATCACCGAAGCCGACGCCCGTACGGCGCTGCGGCAACTGGATCCACTGTGGGACGAACTGTTCCCCGCCGAACAGGCGCGCATCGTGGCGCTGCTGGTCGAGCGCGTCGACATTGGAACCGAGGGCCTGAACGTCCGGCTCCGCGTCGACGGCTTAAGCGCCCTCGCGCGCGAGATGCTGGCCGGGGACGTAGGAGAAGCAGCATGACACGCGCGATGGCGGTCCCCGAGACGCTCACAATCCACGTGCCATTCCGCATCGTGAAGCGCGGCGGGCGCAAGGAGATGCAGTTGCCCGACCGCTTCCGACCAGAGCGCACGCTGGACAGCGCACTGATCAAGGCGCTGGCGCGCGCGTTCCGTTGGAAGCGGATGCTGGAGTCTGGTGAGTTCACGACCATCGCCGAACTGGCGGCGCGCGAGGGGATCGCACTCTCCTACCTAACGCGACTGCTTCGGCTGACGCTGCTCGCCCCAGAGCTGGTCTCGACGATCCTCGATGGGCGGCAGGGGCCGGATGTCACGCTTGCCCGGCTGATGGAGCCGCTCCCTGCGGAATGGTCCGATCAACGCGCCGCACTCGACCATAGGCGAGTTTGCAGCTGACAAACGCATTTGCGGGCAATAGCTTCGTGCAACAGCTGTTTATTTCGAAGGTTCCATCGATTCCAATGTCGGATTTCCTGCGCGATCATATCCTTGCTCTCGTCCCTCAGAACGGCTCCACCATCAGCAATCAGGCGCTGATCACTGGCATCCGCAACCATTTGCCGGATCTCGAGGAGGAGGATTACCATGCCGCTCGCGATGCGATGGTGGCCGAAGGGCTGTTGGTCAAGGGCAAGGGGCGGGGCCGATCGGTCTCGTTGGCCAATGGCAAGGCGGTGCCAACCGCCGCGCAGGTGAAAGCGAAACCGATGCCGGCGGGGAACGGCGCCGCGGTCTATGCCCATGCCGATGAGGCCGTGCTGCGGCCGGATGTTGGCGTCGAGGCTCAGTTCTCGCATCGCAAGCCGCCCAAGACCTACCGCTACGATTCCAGCCTTTCGCCGGAACTGTCCTGGGACGAGAACGGCGAGCGGCCATTTGCCGAATGGCTGCTGAACCTGGTGGCGGACGCCTCCGAGAAGAGCGAGGCGATGGTCTTTGCCGAGCCGCAGGTTTGGAAAGGCACCGAGGAGCGTTTCACATCGCTCTCGCAATGCGCGGCGCGGCTGCGCAGCCTGACGAAGCCCTTCCTGAACTGGGCGGGCAAGGCCGAGCGGCAGCAGATCACCCTGCCGACGCTGCCCCTGTTCGTGCACGAGCGGCATTCGACGCAGGCGATCCTCGAGACGCTGAAGTCGCACAAGGCGCGTAGGTCCTGTTGACAAAAGGGATTCTCATGGCGCGCTGATCGTGATTCAAGCCGGTATCTGCGATGGAGACCAGCTTGGCACGAGACCTGATGTCGGACGAGGAATGGGCGTTCCATGAGCCCTTCA
>NZ_JACJFU010000068.1:0-5968 GCF_014164635.1 Paracoccus sp. MC1854
CCCATCATTGTAGGATTTCCAGTTCGTCGTGCGGTAGCGGGTGGGTTCAGGCCTGGTCATGGCAGGCCCTTAACCCGCTGGACCACTCCAGTGAATCCTTCCGAGGGCAGAGTTCTGCAACAACGCCCAGTGGCTGGTTCCGGAAACACAACCATGAGCTGTGCCCTGAAGGACACAGGTCGCCTATGTTGGACAGGTCGGGTCTGGCGTCGCGCTCTCAACAGCCGCTTTCGCGCAGCGCCACTTGCGCCAACATCGCGAGAGTTGCTGGGTAGTAGGCAGGCCGCGTGCGGCCGACCGAAGAGGCCGTCAAGGCCCCCGGATCGCGGCACTCTGCCAGTGCAGCGATAGCCTGATAGCCGAGCAGATCACTGATGGCCCGGACCTCTCCATCTTGGCCGATTTCGACGGCAAGGTGATCCGGAACGGTCGCCCGATGCAACAGATCGGCGCCCAACTGGACGGCAGGATGCGTGCGCCGCCCCGACCAGACGAGGTAGAGCGGGATGCGCAGAGCGTCATGCCCCCAGCGGAAATCATGCTCTTGCGGCGAGGAAAAGCCCGTTTCAGTCACGTCCACCCAATCTGCAAGAAATCCTGTCGCGGCCATTTCTGACAAGACTGTTTCCGCATGATCAGCGCAGCGGATCAGGGCATCTTGTCCTGTGGCAGCTCCGAGCTCGCGAAGCGCCCGCGTCATGAAATAGGAGGGATTCACCAGCACCCGGCCCGGCGCTCGCCGCGCCTCAGCCCCGGGAGTCAATAGCCATTCCGATGGAACTCGCGGATCCGGTGCCAGGCAGAGTTCGACCAGGCTCTGGGCGATTTCCTGATACCGATCCTCGTATCCGCGCCAGTTGGAATCACGCGCCGCGCGCAACAGTGCCCATGCTCGGAAAAGATCCCCGTCTGTTGCGTTGCGCCAATCCAACAATGTGCCGTAGGTTGACGTCGGTCCCCACTTCCATCCCATCAAGTGATCCTGCCGCACGGCGAGATGCTTGCGCGTCCATTTCTCGATCAGGCGGAAGCTGGCCTCGTCTCCTGAGGCCTGCGCAAGCAGGAGGCCGTAGGCCTGACCTTCAGAGTGACTAATTCCTCCTTGCTGGCTGTCCAGGACGCGGCCTTCAGCAGACAGGAATTCTGCCGACCAAGATGGCCAGGAAACCATCTCGGCTGTCTCCTCAGGTTGTGCGTTGCTTGGCCAGAGCGCCATTCCGCTCATGGCCACTGTCCGCGTGAGAAATGCACGGCGCCGCAAAACGTCCCACCTTCAGGTCATCTTTGGACCGCAATCTCGAGCCCTGTTCAGCAACCGGAGCGATAGCCGAAGAGTTCCTGATCAGCCCAGATGTCCTCTTTCTACTTGGCACGCCTCGGGGATGACCTGCGCGCAGCTTGGGTTACCGTGTGGAGCTGGTCCCGCGGACACCGCAGGATGGGATCGGATGTCCGTCATCGGGTGATTTGAGACCGAGTGGATAGCTCAGGAACGGAGGGTCTGGTCCATCTGTGGGTGAGGTCAAGCGGCCGGAGCGCGCCGGCGCTATGCCGTCCCACTATGCCGTCCTGCCCTACTCAGACAGCCGAAGTTGCGCATCTCGGGGCCGCGAAGTCAGCAAAATAAGGGTTCCAAAGTGCACGTCATGGGGTGAAAACGGTCTCGAAAACCGTTACTCGAAGGTTCAAATCCGTGCCCCCACCTGTAGCCGCGGCAGGATTGAGCCTGGCTGACATGTTCGACTACGTCGAGGGCTTCTACAATCCGAAGCGACGCCATTCCAAGCTGGGATATCTAAGCCCGGTGGCGTTCGAGGCCCGCGCTGTGCAACTTAACCTGGTGTCCGCAAAACGTGCTGCAGGCCACCTTTCAGGCTGCGCAGAAAGTCCGTCCAGAAGGTCTCGGCCTCTGAGAGGCCGATCTTCAGGCCGATGATCTCGCGGCGGCCGTCCGTGTTCACCGCCACGGCGATTATGGCCGCGACGGAGATGATGCGCCCACCCTGCCGAACCTTCAGGTAGGTCGCGTCGAGCCAGAGGTAAGGCCATTCGCCAGCGAGCGGCCGGTCGAGAAATTCCTGCACCCGCTCGTCTATGTCCTTGCAGAGCTTCGAAACCGTGCTCTTCGAGATGCCCGTGAGCCCCATGGCTTGCACCAGATCGTCCACCTTCCGCGTCGAAACCCCGCCGATCCAGGCCTGCCTCGGATGACGGCGACCAGAGCCTTCTCCGAGGTCCGGCGCGGCTCCAGAAAGCCGGGGAAGTAGGATCCCTGCCGCAGCTTCGGCACCCGCAGGTTCAACGCCCCGAGCCGGGTCTTCAGCTCGCGGTCGCGATAGCCGTTGCGCCAGGTCTGCCGGCCGTCGCCACGCTCATAGCGCCCGGCGCCAATCATGCCCTCTACGTCATGCTCCATCAGGGTCTGGAGCACCGCCTCGGTCACGGCGCGGAGAAAGTCGCCCTCATCGTGCTTTTGCAACAGCTCGATCAAGGTCATGCTGGTGTCGGTCATCGGGGCCTCCTTCGGTCCATGGTTGAAGCTCGCAACTCCACCATAATCCGACGTCCTCGATGACCACCCCGGTTACACCGCCAGCGCGGCGTGAAAGTCCACCACGTCCTCGGACGCTACCTGTGATCGGATCTCGCGCCGAGAGCGAACATCATCACCTCGTCCTCGATCCAGTAGTTGATGTGGTGCTGCCTGAAGTTGCCTCTGATCGGGACATTGACGGGGAAGTCACCACTGCCGATCCGGCCACCCACGAAATCGCTCCCGCGCCAGTAGTTGTTCCAGCGTATCTGGCCGCTGCGTGCAGGGATGCGGGCGTTATCCAGAAGCCAGCCATAGAGCGTGCAGAAGGGAGAGCCGGTCGTCGCGACCCGCATGACCGACGGAAACCTTCCGGGATCGGCAAGTACCGTGTCGATCGCGATGACCGAGCCCTGGCTGTGGCCGATGATCGCAATGCGGGTGTCGCCACCTTCAAGGGAGGCGAGCAGGGACGACAGCGAGGCCTGCTGCTGCCTGGGGTCGCGGAGGTAGTGCAGGACATCGGCCATGACATCGAGTGCGATGCGCACGGGCCGGAAGAGCAGCATCAAGGCAAATGGCAGCATGCGTAGTGCGGAGCGGCCGTAGATGCCCACCAGCCCATCCTTCGCCACGGGACAGGACTGTGACGAGCCCGTCTGTCCGGTCGCGTCAGGGGGGCGAACCGACGGCCTGGTCTCGCCGAATATCCCTGTCATATCGAGGGCAATGAAAGTGGAGACGACAAGGAAGAGCAGGACCACGATAATCGAGATCCAGGACATATGCACGCGCAGGACCGCGCCCGTGTTGCTCGACTGCCGGAGAAACGTCCCGATTGCCCAGGAAGCCATGACGGTCATGAACAGGACGCCCACGGACATCGTGGCGGTGGATGTCGCAGCTTCGACGTGCACCACGTCATAGGGCAGGGCCGCGACATAGGCCGCATCCCACTCCCGGAACTCATCGCAGTAGACGACAGAGGGCAGGTGCTGCGCGAGCTGATCCGCGGCATAGAGGTTTGCCCAGAGGATCACCGCGAGCAGCCCTGTGGCCAGCGCCATGCTGAGCGCAAGGAGGCCGACAAGGGACAGATGGACCCGCCAACGGGCGCCGTTCCTTCCGAAGACGAGCACGAGAAGGACAAGCAGGGGACCGAAGAGGGTGAGCAGCGCCTGGAACCGCATGGCCGCGGCGCCGAAGGCAGCGGGTGCGAGCCAGTCGGTCCTGAAGAAATGGATCCCGGCCAGAACCAGAACCAGCGCGGCCCAGAACCAGCCTGCATGTACGGCCGTGGGGTCGATCCTTCGGAGCTTGCCGGCGACCCAGAAGGTCACGAAGGCAAGGACGAGCGCAAACAGCCCGAAGAGCCAGTTGCTCTTCAGGGAGGCGCTCCAGAGACTGATCATTGCCGGCAGGACAAGCCAGATCAGGATGCCGCTGAAGAAGAGGTGAAGGAGCCTGCCTGGCGCGGACTTCGTGCCGGCATAGGCAACAGTTGCGACAAGGAGCCCCATGGTGAAGGGAATACGTGCGAGCCAGCCACTTGGCGCGCGGTGCAGGTCCGCCCAATTCGCATCCCAGAGAATGGTGCGACCGCCTTCGCTCACCGTCTCCACCCCCACGTAGTGGAAGGCCCCGGTTCCGTTTCCGAGAGGTATGCTCGTGGCGATCTCGCGTCTGGTGAAGTTCGCCTGTCGGCCTGTGCAGAGAGCGTAAGCTTGCATCAACTGGGGGAGAAGGGAGCCAGGCTCCGGAGACCCGACGCCATGCACTGCGACGATGTGGAGCGTGGATGCTCGCAAAGGGATATCGCCAGGTGCTGTAATGGGATCATCCATGGGCAATCCATCCTGATCGATGTCCAGCGTGGCAGAAATGCTGACATCCATCAATCTTGCTGTGCCTCTCCGATCCTGTTCGCCGAGGTGTTGTGATCCTGGTCAATGAGGGCCCCGATGTGAGATCAGGCAGGAGAACAGCATCGAGGGAATTATCGATCTTGCGGCATGCAAGGACACTCGGTTAGCTTGTGACAAAAGCTATCCTTCTGAGCATGAATGATCGACTATCGGACGCAGGATAGCATCGACAAAATAAACGTATCCACCGTGCGGGAATTTCACCTTGAAATATTCATCGAAGATCTTGCTGACGGCAGCCCTTTTTGCATTGGGCTTTGTCTTCCCGCTTGCGTTTATTGGTGCAGCGATTGTTGCATTCACGATTTACACTGAATCACGGCCGACACTTGCTCGCAACAGCGAGGGGCGATCGCCGTTCCTGCAGGGGGATGAGCCGGAGTGTCGCGATCGATTCAGGGAATGCACGGAATCGCCGGCAGAGGAGGCGTTATGCGCGGAAAGGCCGCGGCCGCTTATGCCGACCGTGCCGAGCGGATGGCGAAGGAGCTGAAGGACAGCTTTCGGCCGAAGAGCCTCGTAACGGCTGCCAACACGCAGTGGAACGCGGCCCTGGGGGCTATCGACGAAATAGACAGAAACACCCGGAAGTTTGCCGAAGCGAAGAAGCAGCAGGACTTGCAGGCGATAGAGGAATGCGTTCCTCGGCAGGTCGCGCTCCTCGAACGGATCTACTCCGAATTCGGGGGCAAGTTCGATTTCGGTCCGCAACCTTCAGAGAAAGAGCAGAGGCTGCAAGCCATCACGGATCCCGCGAACAGGCCTAAAACGGCGAAAGAAGCTGCGATTGCCGTGGCCGCGCTTGAAGCGGAATACAAGAGCTTGGCCAAGCACAGTGAATTCATGCGGGAGCATAACGAAAGGATGGAGGCAGATCCTGAATTTGCGAGGCTTTTCCATGAGAGCATAAAATTGTTTCAGGAAAATTCTCCCGCTGAACCGGCGGCCGTACGACGCTCTCCTGGCAAATAAGTCTCGGTTGCGGATGGTGCGGTAACGCGCCTCGGCAACGGCGCGGGCCTGGATGGAGATATCAAAGAAAAAGGACCGCGCCCTGAGGCGCGGTCCGCATGATGTCGCAGGAGGTCGGGATTACTGGGTGCGTGTGCAGGAGTTCCTGTCGAGAGAAAACTCCCCCGCGAACTCCGAGTCCCATCTTCTTGAGCAGCTGAGTCGGCGCACTAACCCCAAGCAGCACCATTCATCGGGCGGGGCCTCGAGTATCGCGGCCCCGCAGGTCACCTGCCTGTTGTGTCAAGTACGGTTCCATGAGATGCGCTTGTTGCTGAAAGGTGCACCACCTCAATCAGGTTACGGAGGTGCTGGCCAAGTGTTTCCTAAGTGCCGCCGCGGCGGGGCAGGCATCCGGGGCTGCAACATTTAAGAGCGCCTAACAAAACCGCCTCTCGTGCGTTAGGGGACATGAGCAAGCCCCTTGTATCCGATGATCTGTGGGCGGCGCTGGAGCCGTTGCTGCCGAGGCCGCGGCCCAAGCCCCAGGGCGGCCGTC
>NZ_JACJFU010000069.1:2500-5865 GCF_014164635.1 Paracoccus sp. MC1854
GAAGTTGGCTTGTCCCGCCGAAGGACAGGCCGGACGCCGCAGGGATGCGGGTCTTTCTTCTTCCGGGTCAAATCAAGCGCGAAAAGGGCGTTTGGTGGATGCCTTGGCAGCAAGAGGCGATGAAGGACGCGATACCCTGCGATAAGCTTTGGGGAGCCGGGAATAGGCTTTGATCCAGAGATCTCCGAATGGGGAAACCCACCTGAAATCCGGTTATTGTCACCATTCGGTGTCAATAACCGGGTTAACCAGGTATCTTCAACCTGAATACATAGGGTTTTAGAAGCAAACCCGGGGAACTGAAACATCTAAGTACCCGGAGGAAAGGAAATCAACAGATACTCCCTTAGTAGCGGCGAGCGAACGGGGACCAGCCGAGCCGTGAGACTGACCAGAATGGCCTGGAAAGGCCAGCCAGAGCGGGTGACAGCCCCGTATGGGAAGGTTGATCGGACGCATTAAGTAGGGCGGGACACGTGAAATCCTGTCTGAAGATCGGGGGACCACCCTCGAAGGCTAAGTACTCCTTGCTGACCGATAGCGAACCAGTACCGTGAGGGAAAGGTGAAAAGCACCCCGACGAGGGGAGTGAAACAGTTTCTGAAACCGGACGCCTACAAGCAGTCGGAGGGGCCTTGAGCCCTGACGGCGTACCTTTTGTATAATGGGTCAACGACTTGGTCTGTCTGGCAAGCTTAAGCCGTTAGGTGGAGGCGCAGCGAAAGCGAGTCTTAAAAGGGCGAATGAGTCAGACGGATCAGACCCGAAACCAGATGATCTAGCCATGTGCAGGATGAAGGTTGGGTAACACCAACTGGAGGTCCGAACCGACACCCGTTGAAAAGGGTCCGGATGACGTGTGGCTAGGGGTGAAAGGCCAATCAAATCTGGAGATAGCTGGTTCTCCGCGAAAGCTATTTAGGTAGCGCCTCGGATGAATACCCACGGGGGTAGAGCACTGCATGGATGATGGGGGCCCACAGCCTTACTGAGTCTAAGCAAACTCCGAATACCGTGGAGTACTATCCGGGAGACACACGGCGGGTGCTAACGTCCGTCGTGGAGAGGGAAACAACCCTGACCAACAGCTAAGGCCCCCAATTCGTGGCTAAGTGGGAAAGCATGTGAGACTTCCAAAACAACCAGGAGGTTGGCTTAGAAGCAGCCATCCTTTAAAGATAGCGTAACAGCTCACTGGTCTAATCAAGAGGTCTTGCGGCGAAGATGTAACGGGGCTCAAGCCACGAGCCGAAGCTTTGGGTGTGCAGCAATGCACGCGGTAGCGGAGCGTTCTGTGATATGGAACGCTGCCTCTTTTGCGTCCTCAGATGCAACGGAGGCAATGTTCTGACTGTGAAGCCGGGCTGTAAGGCATCCGGTGGAGTGATCAGAAGCGAGAATGTTGACATGAGTAGCGACAAACAGGGTGAGAGACCCTGTCGCCGAAAGTCCAAGGGTTCCTGCTTAAAGCTAATCTGAGCAGGGTAAGCCGGCCCCTAAGGCGAGGCCGAAAGGCGTAGTCGATGGGAACCAGGTTAATATTCCTGGGCCAGGAGATGGTGACGGATCCTTGAGGTTGTTCGATCTTACTGGATTGATCGGGCAGCTGCGGGGTCCCTGGAAATAGCCCTCCATGAGACCGTACCCGAAACCGACACAGGTGGACTGGTAGAGAATACCAAGGCGCTTGAGAGAACCACGTTTAAGGAACTCGGCAAAATACCTCCGTAAGTTCGCGAGAAGGAGGCCCCGTTGGCGCGCAAGCGTTGGCGGGGGGCACAAACCAGGGGGTGGCGACTGTTTACTTAAAACACAGGGCTGTGCGAAGCCGCAAGGCGACGTATACAGTCTGACGCCTGCCCGGTGCCGGAAGGTTAAAGGGAGGGGTGCAAGCTCCGAACTGAAGCCCCGGTAAACGGCGGCCGTAACTATAACGGTCCTAAGGTAGCGAAATTCCTTGTCGGGTAAGTTCCGACCTGCACGAATGGCGTAACGATCTCCCCGCTGTCTCAAACGTGGACTCAGCGAAATTGAATTGCCCGTGAAGATGCGGGCTTCCCGCGGTTAGACGGAAAGACCCCATGCACCTTTACTACAGCTTCGCACTGGCATCAGGATTGAGATGTGCAGGATAGGTGGTAGGCTTTGAAGCGGGGACGCCAGTTCCCGTGGAGCCACCCTTGAGATACCACCCTTCGCACTCTTGATGTCTAACCGCGGTCCGTTATCCGGATCCGGGACCCTGCGTGGTGGGTAGTTTGACTGGGGCGGTCGCCTCCCAAAGAGTAACGGAGGCGCGCGAAGGTTGGCTCAGAGCGGTCGGAAATCGCTCGTTGAGTGCAATGGCAGAAGCCAGCCTGACTGCAAGACTGACACGTCGAGCAGAGTCGAAAGACGGCCATAGTGATCCGGTGGTCCCGAGTGGAAGGGCCATCGCTCAACGGATAAAAGGTACGCTGGGGATAACAGGCTGATGATGCCCAAGAGTCCATATCGACGGCATCGTTTGGCACCTCGATGTCGGCTCATCTCATCCTGGGGCTGGAGCAGGTCCCAAGGGTACGGCTGTTCGCCGTTTAAAGAGGTACGTGAGCTGGGTTTAGAACGTCGTGAGACAGTTCGGTCCCTATCTGCCGTGGGTGTAGGATACTTGAGAGGAGTTGCCCCTAGTACGAGAGGACCGGGGTGAACGTTCCACTGGTGGACCTGTTGTCGTGCCAACGGCAGTGCAGGGTAGCTATGAACGGACAGGATAAACGCTGAAGGCATCTAAGCGTGAAGCCCCCCTCAAAACAAGGTATCCCTTGAGAGCCGTGGAAGACCACCACGTCGATAGGCCGGAGGTGTACGCGCAGCAATGTGCTCAGCTGACCGGTACTAATGGCTCGATTGGCTTGATTTGATCCGGAAGAAGACAGATCTGCCTTCTTCCTCAGCATCACTTGGACAACACGTGGCGAAAGCCGCAACGCTGAGCGTTTCTTCCCCGGTCTGGTGGCTACAGCACGAGCGAAACACCCGATCCCATCCCGAACTCGGCCGTTAAGCGCCGTCGCGCCAATGGTACTGCGTCTCAAGACGTGGGAGAGTAGGTCACCGCCAGACCTGGAAAGAAACGCACATCCCTCTGATACGATAAACCAACCCCGCACCTTACCACCAGCGGGGACGCTGCCACAGGCAGCACGGACGCGGGGTAGAGCAGCCCGGTAGCTCGTCAGGCTCATAACCTGAAGGTCACAGGTTCAAATCCTGTCCCCGCAACCAAATTTATACAATATGTCAGCAGCTTACGCCCCGCCTCAAAGCGGGGCTTTCGCATGTCCGCAATCCACATCAACGCCACATCAACGTTCGACGAGGCC
>NZ_JACJFU010000070.1:0-5651 GCF_014164635.1 Paracoccus sp. MC1854
AGGATCGCGATGATCTGAGCCTCAGTGTATCTGCTTGTCTTCATTCGAAATCTCCTCGTTCATCTTGCCGAGAAAATTCTACTTATGAAGCCCCTTACTTTCGGGGAGGATTACCACCGGAACCCCGGTCGGTATGGGTTACTGCCATTGCGCCAGCTGCCGTCACTGGTCTGCGGGTCCGGTAAACGCCTTCACTCTCTGGCATCCAGAACAGGTGCATATACCAAAAGGCGAGGAGCATCTTGCGGGATACAGCAAGACGCCTGCCAGTGACCGGATGTGGTGTACCGTCTGTGGCGGTCACCTCATGACTGTCCACCCCGGCCTCAAGCTGATCGATGTGTTCGCAGCCATCCTGCCGTCGATCGATTTTCAGCCAACCCCGCACGTGAACTATACAGAAACCGTCCTGCACCTGCATGACGACTTGCCCAAGATGAATGACTTTCCGGCCGAACTGGGTGGGTCTGGATTGCTCGTTCCAGAATAACTTCTACCCCGCTCCACCATGGCCGTTCGCTTCGAATGGCAATAGAAAGACCCGGGCAAGGCATCGGAGATGGTGGCCGAGAACGAGCGTCACAGCGCCACCCACGATCAAGGAAACGCCCCAAGGCGATCCCGCCCTCGACTGGTGGCAGGGCCTTACGGATGCCGAGCGGCAGGACTGGGGCGATCGGACAGGCGGAACCTTCGAGGCGGGCGGGAAGACCTGTTCGCGCATGGACCCGTGCCGCCTGCGCCCTGCGCAGCACGGATTCCCCTGCCGGTCCCTCTCGGTCCCGGAAAGGTTCCAAGCCAAAAGCGACCTGACCCGGTCACACGGGCGAGGGCAGGGACGCGGCGTCCCAGATGCGGCCTTGCCATTCCGGCACGCCGCTAAGGCCGTCGAAGGCCGCATCCTTGGAGATCAGGGGGCAGCCAAGCGCAACTGCAGTCGCCGCGATCATCCGGTCGAACGGATCCCGGTGGCTCCACTGCATTGCCCCTGCCAGAAACGCGATCTCGGCCGTATAGGGCGCGATCTCGGTGCCCTGCGCGCGCCAGAGCGGCAGAAGCTGGTCGATGACGGGATCAAGCTCTGGCCATTTCCCAAGGCGATGCTTCTGCGTGATCTCGTAGAAGCTGATCGGGGCGACATAGGCTGCCTCCGCCGCCTCGATCACGCCCCGCGCGGTGGCGCTCAGCTCCGAGGACAGAAACAGGCTCCAGATGAACGTGTGGGTGTCGAGCAGGACCGCCCTCACTCCCAGTCCCTCAGCTCATCCTCGGACAGGGGGGCGAGGAAATCCGGCACCCTGCTGACCAGTCCATCGCCGATCCCGATGCGGACAGTGGGGCGATGGACCGAGACCAGCCGCACGGCCGGCTGGCCGCCGCGGGCGATGATGACTTCCTCGCCCTTCTCGGCCGCGGCGATCAGTTCCGACAGCTTGGCCTTGGCTTCCGCGATGTTCATCTGCATGACCGCACCCCTTTTGCTCAAAACAAGATAGTCTTGAACCAAGAGTTGGTCCATCTGCTTGTGCTTGCCAAGATCTGACGGCAGCAGGTAAACCCCTTGTGGGTGTTGAACCTGAACGAGAGTGAACCTTTTGGCATATGCCTTGGGTGCGGTCGCGAAGGTGTCAGGGTGGAAGTGGCTGTTCGACCAAGCCTTGCGCCGCGAACCGCCCGCCTCGATGAGGCGGGCCTGTCCGAGAGTACCGAGGCTTTCCAACACGGACTTCACCAAACCCGCGCAGGCGCACAATCGTTCATCCAAACACGAAGTCGCCAGCGTCCAGATCAACGATAGAAACCCCTTGGAGCCCCAGACGATCGCCGTTTCCGAAGTCGATCATTGCGTTCGGTCCCACGTCGCTCATGAGCCCTGTCAGGTCAGCAAAGCTGTCAATGCCGTTCACCACGATCCTGATGGTGTCGACGCCGTCATCGAAGTCGGTGATCCTATCGGTGCCATCATCAAAGACGAACACATCAGCATCGCTGCGTCCGGTCAGCACGTCGTTGCCGTCGCCGCCGACGATCACGTCGGCGCCGTCGCCGCCGGTGATGCGGTCGTTGTCGGCGCCGCCGTCAAGCCGCAGGCGGATGAGCCCGGCCAGTCCCGCGCTGCCGGTGATGGTGTCGGCACCGCCGCCGCCGTTCACGTCCAGCCGCTCGGTGCTGCCGATGTCGAGCGAGAACGGAACGAGGTTGGTGCGGTCGAAGTCCACCCGGGGTCCGTTGGCGCCGATGGTGAAGGCATCGCCCACGGCCGCACCGTTCACCTGCACGGTGTCATAGCCCGCGCCCCCTTCCATGACGTCCGAGCCGTCGCCGTTGTTCCAGATCATCCGGTCGTTGCCATTGCCGCCATAGACCCTGTCGGCGCCCCGGAACCCGACGAGCACGTCGTGGCCGTCGCCGCCGAGGAGCACGTCGTTCCCGTTTGCCCCTCGGACGAGGTCATTACCGGCCAATGCATTGATTAAGTCGTTGTTGGGAGTGCCGATAAGCGTGTCGGCGCCGTTGCTGCCTGTGATGTTGGCCATCTCATATCTCCTGCCTTGCCGCCATGTGCGGATTGCACGCTATTGATGACCGGAGTCCGTAGATGCGAGCGTGGTAGGAAGCGTGGAATTCGACGCATCCGAACGTGGTTTTTGCGCGGAATCGTGCAAAGAAGTCGATGTAAACCTCGGTCACATAGCCACGTCCACGACCATCAGGAACGGGGGCCTAGCCCTCATCGCGCGCCACTGCACGGGCATAAACGTCGACCTGGCTGCGGGCGCGCAGGATGGTGTCGTCCCATCGGCGCGAGCCCTGCAGGCATGCCCCTGCCGCTGCACGGCCGGAACCTCGCTCCGCAGGTCGAACTGGTCGCCGGGGGCGGCGCCGGTACCCTGCTTGGCCTCCATCACGAACGATCCGCGTCGGTAACCCCAGCAGAACCCGACCAAATAGCAGCAGCGGTCACAGCAATGGGCCGGGCCGCCGCTGAGTGTCCAGCATGGCTTTGATGATGGGTTGGGTAGCCCCTCCTGACGGCACTTGTGCCACTGTGGTCCGGACGGATCAGGAGGGGCTACCCAACCCATCATCAAAGCCTGCCAGCCGCCTATCCGACCGGGCTGCGCGAAGGCGGTGTTCGGATGTTTCAAGAGAACCGTGGCGATTACGCCGGGGACACGGCCGCTCACAAGGCGATCCCGCCTACCTGGCCCTGCTTCTCTGCCGACGCCCGAACGACCAGCTGCGGCTGCATGGACTGGCGGCGCTTGGCGCGCGCATGGTCGCCGTGAAGGCCCGCGTGCAGCGCGAGGGCGAGATCGTCTACCCTGTCGTCCATGGGATCACCATATGTCGAAGGCACTCGGGAGCGTCGGGCAGTGCGGGGAAAGCTTCCCGCTGCCCTATCGCCGCAGCGGCGAACTCCACCATGACTCGCCCGGACCCGATCTTCGTACCCGCCAATCTGCCGGACCATGCCCCTGCGGCATGTATGTCTGTGACCTGCATCTCGATGTGCTCCGGATGAAGCCACAGGACTTCAGGTGCGGTGAGGTGCGATCCCGGGGTATCCCACCCCTTGAGCGCGGCGTGGGTTCGCTTCACCCTATCCATAGGGCGTACCGACACGCATCTGAGCAGATGTGCAGCCAGAACGGCACGCTGAGCCTGACAGTGCGATGCCGGCACGCCTGAATGCCGGGTACTGAAGTTGAAGGGCACGTGATCAGGCTGAGAGTTACCCGCTCTTTCGAACTCGCACCCCCCGATGCTGTCAGGAGATCCGGCTCGGGCAATCTGTACAGGGGGGTTGAGTGGATCATCCGCGCGTCCTCGGCATGATGCCGAGGGGCAGGCAGAGGCCATGAGCAGACGACCGGGCCGGAACCACCGCCCGGCTTTCAAGGCGCAGGCAGCGCTTGCCACCATCAGGGGCGGGAAAGACACTGGCCGGACTGGCCGGGCAGTTCGACGTGCATCCGGACCCGGGCCACGCAGTAGCGCAGGCAGCGCCTGGACGGCGCCTCCGGGGTGTCCGGGGCGCGGGGGGGCGGCCGCGGTGGATCCGGCATCGGCGGTGGACGTGAGCACGCTGCACGCGAAGAGCGGCGAGCTGACGCCGGGGAAGGATTTCTTGTCCGGCGCGCTCGGGCCGGGGCCGGTCTGCTGCCGGGCGCAGGACGATGATCGACCGCGACCATGGGCTGGGCGTCAGCCGCAAGGCGAAGGTGCCCGGGATCAGCCGGGGGCCGCGCCTGCTACCTGCCGCGGCCTGCCGTGGCCGCCGATCCCGCGCTCATGCGCCGGATCGTCGCCCTTCATCCTGAGCATCCCTTCGCGGGCAGCCGGATGCTGAAGGGCCTGTTGCGGGCGGAGGAACACGAACCGGGCCGGCTTCACGTCTGCCCGCTGAGGAAGGGGATGGCGAGCCCGGCGCTCTGCCGCCCGAACACGTCAAAGCCGGTGCCGGGCCACAAGATCTCTCCTTGTCTGGTGCGCCATCCGGCAGTGACGGGGCCAGGCCAGGCCTGGGCAATGGACAATCACCTCCATTCCGATGGCGAGGGCTTTGTCCACCTGACCGCCGTCCTCGGCTGGTTCAGCCGCAAGGTCCTGGCCCGGCGGCTGGCGATCACGCGGTCACCGGACTTCTGCATCGAGACCCTGAAGGACGCGCTCGGCCGCTCCGGCCGACCCGGGCTCATTCGTAAGCGTTTGGTCTGCCTGCCCTGCCGGGTTCAGGGAGTGACGGATAGTGTCCACTATGGATGGTGGACACTATGGGGCGGACGTGGCGCGTCGGACGAAGCGGCTCTGGACGGGCGAGGAGAAGCGCTCGATCTGTTTTCAGACGCCAGCGCCGAGCGTCCCGGTCGCTCAGGTCGCGCGCCGCTCCGCGGTCAATGCGAACCTGATCTTCAAATGGCTGCGTGATCCTCGCTTCGCGCCCGAGCCTTTAGCGGGCGGGTGTTCGCCCGAGCGCGTGCAGTTTCTGCCGGTCGGGATCGTGCAGGATGTCAGGGCAGCCCCGGCTGTCCCTGATGCGCCTGTCGCCGGCGGGGGCTTGATCGAGATCGAACTTGCCGGCGGGCATAGGATGCGGATCACGTGCCGTTATGATCTCGAGGCGCTGGCGCGGCTGATCCGGGGCCTGACGGCATGATCCCGGTGCCTGCCAACACGCGGGTCTGGCTCGCGGCCGGGGTCACGGACATGCGCAAGGGCTTCGCGGCCTTGGCCGCGCAGGCCGAGGCGGTGCTGAAGCAGGATCCCTTCGGCGGGCATCTCTTTGTCTTCCGCGACCGCCGCGGCGATCTGGTGAAGGTGATCTGGTGGGATGGCCAAGGCGCCTGCATGTTCCTGAAGTGTCTGGAGCAGGGGCGTTTCGTCTGGCCCTCGGCAACGGAGGGCAGGATCGCCCTGTGGTATTGCGCGACAATCTTGATGAGACGCGCGCGTCAATCTGGATGAGCTTCTACGTCGCGGCGTCTGGCAGGGTATCAGCGTGATTGTCGCTGGCAAGGCCCTGCGGGCCGGGTGATTGACGCTCCGCGACAGACTGGGGCGTATTGTTGATTGTCGCGAATGCGGCCGGTCGTCCCCGTGTCCGCTTTGCCTCCATGGCGCTGCGCCGGCGATAGCTTTCGACATTC
>NZ_JACJFU010000071.1:0-5526 GCF_014164635.1 Paracoccus sp. MC1854
GACGGCCGCCCTGGGGCTTGGGCCGCGGCCTCGGCAGCAACGGCTCCAGCGCCGCCCACAGATCATCGGATACAAGGGGCTTGCTCATGTCCCCTAACGCACGAGAGGCGGTTTTGTTAGGCGCTCTAAGTCCTCCCATACGCAACCAGGAACAGGCACTGGAGGTCTGGAGGGATAGGACCCGATCTCGCCTCCGTTGCGGCTTTTCACCCTCGGCACTGTTTCAGGCCGGAACGGCACTGGACCGCGCAAGTGGATGCTGTTCACTGGAAACTTGGAGAACTAAGGATTTTGGGAGGAATCTGATGAGGCCGGTTCTAGTTGCCGCCGCGCTATCGCTGGGCGCCGTCGCTGCCTCTGCGCAGGACTATCCTGCCCGCAGCATCCATGTCGTCGTGCCCTATTCGGCGGGCGGTCCCACCGACACGATCGCCCGCCTGACGGCCGATGCGATGTCGAAGCATCTCGGCCAGCAGGTCGTTGTCGAGAACGTCACCGGCGCAGGCGGCACGATCGGGACACGGAACGTCGCCGATGCCGAACCGGATGGCTATACGATCCTCGTGCATCACGTCGGAATGTCCACGGCGCCGTCGCTTTACCGGCAACTGCCTTTCAACGCGACTGAGGATTTCGCCCCCATCGGCTTGATCAGCGATGCCGCGATGACCGTCGTGGCGCGCACCGACTTCCCGGCCGGGTCCTTTGCCGAACTGGCGGCCCATATCAAGGAGCAGGGCATGGACGTCACCTATGCCCATGCCGGCATCGGCGCGGCATCGCACCTGTGCGGGACGCTGTTCATGTCCATGCTGGGGACGAAGATGACGACCGTTCCCTACAAGGGCAACGGACCGATCCTGACGGACCTGATCGGCAAGCAGGTCGATCTGACCTGTGACCAGATCACCAACACCGTCGGACCCATCAACGACGGACAGGTCAAGGCCTATGCGATCACCAGCCCCGAGCGGTCCTCGCATCTGCCCGATCTTCCGACGACTGCCGAAGAGGGACTGGAAAGCTTCCAGGTCAGCGTCTGGCACGGGGCCTATGCGCCCGCAGGCACGCCCCCCGAGGTGGTTGCGAAACTCAGCGAGGCACTGCAGGCCGCCATGCAGGACCCCACGCTGATCGAGCGTTTCGGCCAGCTTGCCACCACGCCGGCATCCCCGGCCCAGGCGGTGCCCGAAGCGCTGCATGCCAAGCTCGATTCCGAGATCAACCGGTGGAAGCCGATCATCGAGGCGGCGGGCGAGTTCGCCGACTGACGAGAAGGATTGCCAGCGCTGGCCCTGGCTGGCAGCGCTGGCGCAAATACCCGGTGTCAGCCGGGGGGAACCGGACTGGAGTGCATGATGACGGAAACGAAGACGAACCGCGTCCACAAGATCGCCTCGATCGCAGGCGACGGCATCGGCAAGGAGGTGGTGCCCGAAGGAATCCGCGTTCTCGAGGCCGCGTCGAAGAAGTTCGGCTTCCAGCTGCAGATGGACGAGTTCGACTTCGCCTCCTGCGACTATTACCTCAGGCACGGCCAGATGATGCCGGAGGACTGGAAGGAAAAGATCGGCAACCATGACGCCATCTTCTTCGGCGCCGTGGGCTGGCCTCAGACAGTGCCCGACCACGTCTCGCTATGGGGTTCGCTGATCCAGTTCCGGCGCGAGTTCGACCAGTATGTCAGCCTGCGCCCCGTGCGTCTGATGCCTGGCGTGCCGTGCCCCCTGGCCGGGCGCGGCCCCGGCGACATCGACTTCTATGTCGTGCGCGAGAACACCGAGGGCGAGTATTCCTCCATCGGCGGCCGCATCTTCCCGGGCACGGAACGGGAGACGGTGCTGCAGGAAACCGTCATGACCCGCGTGGGCGTGGACCGCATCTTGAACTTCGCCTTCGACCTGGCCGAGAAGCGCCCGCGCAAGCGGCTGACCTCGGCCACCAAGTCGAACGGCATCTCGATCACCATGCCCTACTGGGACGAGCGGGTCGAGGAAATGGCGAAAGCCTATCCGGGCATCACTTGGGACAAGTATCACATCGACATCCTGTGTGCGCATTTCGTGCTGAACCCCGACCGCTTCGACGTGGTGGTGGCGTCGAACCTGTTCGGGGACATCCTGTCGGACCTCGGTCCGGCCTGCACCGGAACCATCGGCATCGCGCCTTCCGGCAACATCAACCCCGAGCGCAATTTCCCGTCCCTGTTCGAGCCGGTCCACGGATCGGCCCCCGACATTGCGGGACAGGGGGTCGCGAACCCGATCGGGCAGATCTGGTCGGCCGCCATGATGCTGGAACACCTCGGAGAGAATGAGGCAAGCGCCGCCGTCATGGGCGCGATCGAGGCCGTGCTGGCCGAGCAACGGCTGCGCACCCGCGATCTGGGGGGCAACGCCGATACGGAAACCTGCGGCAAGGCCGTGGCAGACATGCTGGCCTGAGTTCCGGGCACGGGGCGGGCGATCAGCCCGCCTTCGAAATCCCGGCCCAGAACCGTTCCGCCAGCGGCGACATGCGGCTGCGCGGCCGCAGCAGGACGATGGACACATCCACGGCCCAGTCGTCGCCCCCGGCCAGCCTGATACTGCCCGCGTCCAGTTCCTGCCGGATCAGGCTGACCGGAATCCAGGCCATCCCCTTGCCTTCGGCGACCATCGTTTTCAAGGCCATCGCCAGATGCGAGGTGAACACCGTCTGAAGCGGCAGCCGGTCCCGTCGTGCCCCTAGCACGCTGTTCAGGATGCGCCCCAAACCAGAGTTGTGGTCGAAGCCGAGAAACGGCATCGGCCCCTTGCCGAGATCGTCCAGCCAAGCCGTGGTGCCTGCGGCCATGACCGGCACCAGCCGATCACATGAAAGCTCGATCCGGCTGTAATGGGCCGCAGGCAGTTCCATGGGGCTGGACGGATGCGCATGGCACAGCAGGAACTGCGCGCGTCCATCCTCCATGATGCGCTCGCACGCTCGCATGTTGTCCGACAGAAGATGGACCGAGGCGCCCGCGGCAAGGGACGAGACATCGCGGAACCATTCCGGGAAGAAGGTGAAGGACAGCGCCTGCGTCGAGGCGAAGGTCAGCGAGCTCGTGCTGCTCTCGATCTCGGACAACTCGCGCTGCAGCGCATTCGTCCGCCGCAGGATGTCCTGTGCCGCGGCCAGCGTCAGCCGCCCGGCATCGGTCAGCTCCAGCCGGTGCGAGGACCGGTCCACGAGGGGCTGACCGCACCACTCCTCGAAGGCGCGGATGCGACGGCCGAAGGCGGGCTGCGTCACATGGCGCCGCTCGGCGGCCTTCGAGAAGTTCAGGCATTCCGACAGCGCAACCAGATCCTCGAGCCAGACAGAGTTCATCGCCATCCCTTCGCTGCCGTGCGCTGCACCATAAACAGTGCCGAATCGGCATGGTTCAAGGGAGAAACGGCATTGGCTGCCTCCGGTGCAGGTCGGCTAGTGATGTCTTGGAAAGAAGGGGAGATCATCATGCGCATCGTCGATATCCGCGAGGTCACGAAGCCGATTTCGTCGCCCATCCGCAATGCCTATATCGACTTCAGCAAGATGACGGCCAGCCTTGTCGCGGTCGTCACCGATGTTGTGCGCGACGGGCGACGGGTGGTCGGCTACGGCTTTAACTCGAATGGCCGCTACGGACAGGGCGGGCTGATCCGCGAGCGCTTCCGCGACCGGATCCTCGAAGCCGATCCGGCATCGCTGATGAACGATATGGGCGACAACCTGGACCCGCACCGGATCTGGGCCGCGATGATGAAAAACGAGAAGCCGGGCGGCCACGGCGAGCGATCCGTTGCTGTCGGCACGATCGACATGGCGGTCTGGGACGCAGTGGCCAAGATCGCGGGCAAGCCCCTGTTCCGGCTGCTGGCCGAGACAAAGGGGCGGGAGGCCAACTCGCGCGTCTTCGTCTATGCGGCGGGCGGCTATTACTATCCCGGCAAGGACGACAGTGCGCTGCGCCGCGAGATGCGCAGCTATCTCGACCGCGGCTACAACGTGGTGAAGATGAAGATCGGCGGCGCGCCGATCGAGGAGGACCAGCGCCGGATCGAGGCGGTTCTGGACGAAATCGGCAACGATGCGCAGCTCGCGGTGGACGCAAACGGCCGCTTCGACCTGGAAACCGCCATCGCCTATGCCAAGATGCTCCGCCAATACCCGCTGTTCTGGTATGAGGAGATCGGCGATCCGCTGGACTATCAGCTTCAGGCTGCCATGTCCGAGTTCTACCCGGGCCCGATGGCTACCGGCGAGAACCTGTTCTCGCACCAGGACGCCCGCAACCTGCTGCGTCACGGCGGAATGCGTCCCGACCGCGACTGGCTCCAGTTCGACTGCGCGCTGTCCTATGGCCTGGTGGAATACCTGCGCACGCTCGATGTGCTGGAGCAGCTCGGCTGGTCGCCCACCCGCTGCATCCCCCATGGAGGCCACCAGATGTCGCTGAACATCGCGGCCGGCTTGGGGCTCGGCGGCAACGAGAGTTATCCGGACCTGTTCCAGCCCTATGGCGGCTTTCCAGACGGCGTGAAGGTCGAGGACGGCCATATCACCATGCCCGACCTGCCGGGCATCGGCTTCGAGGGAAAATCCGATCTCATTAAGGTCATGCGCGAACTGGCGGAGTGAACTTATTCCTCGTTTGGGTCTGGTAGCGGGCGGCAGTCCTTTCATCCCGCCGCCGTCCGTTGGCCGCTACTCGTCAATCCGGTCTCCACCAACGGCATCTCGCCCTGAATGGGCCGATCCAGCCGCAGGAATGGCTTTATGCGTATACTTACCTGAAATCTCGTGGCTTCATCCGGATTATATCGAGGTGGAGATCGCGGACATACATGTCGCGGGGGGCAGCGCAGTGACAGGCACCGCACTCGGCTCGATGACGACTGAATTATCGCGGCTTCGTCTTCGCGTTCCTGCGCCCAGCACCGCTTCCCTCGCGCTCCCCGACGCCTGCCAGTTCCTGGCCTGCCCCCTGAAAAGTGGTCCTCCCTGAGGTAGGCTTTTGAGCCAGATGGAGGACGACGGAATGCCCCAGAAGAAGCACAAACCCGAGGAGATCGTTACCAAGCTCCGGCAGGTCGATGTGCTGGTGTCACAAGGCCAGCCCGTGGCCGAGGCGGTGCACTCGATCGGCGTGACCCAGTTCACCTACTACCGGTGGCGGAAGGAGTTCGGCGGCTTGAAGAGCGACCAGGTGACACGGCTGAAGGATCTCGAGAAGGAGAACGAGCGGCTGCGGAAGGCGGTGTCCGAGTTGACGCTGGAGAATCTCATTCTCAAGGAGGCTGCCTCGGGAAACTTCTAAGAACACCTAACAAAACCTTCTGATCTGGTTGAGGCAGATGAGGGCGCAGCCGAGGATTACGAAGGCCTCGTGGATGTCGGCGCGTCGCTCATAGCGGATAGTCAGACGGCGGAAGCGGTTGAGCCAGGCAAGCGTTCGTTCGACGACCCAGCGGTGGCAGCCCAACCTCTCGCTGCTGTCCACTGTCCGCCGAGCAATGC
>NZ_JACJFU010000072.1:0-5487 GCF_014164635.1 Paracoccus sp. MC1854
ATCCGGTTCAGCTCGCGTTCGCTCATCACCAGCCATCCCATGTTCGTCCCCCGAGGATCATGCTTCAACCGGGGGAGAGTGACATTCCTGCTTTGCTCAGCGGTGACATTTTAGCTTTGCGCGTATACCGCCGGCTTGAATACTTGGTTTTATGGATGCCTTGATCTGGAGACCGTCAGCCCGTCAGCCCCAAGGTCAGATGGGCGATGATGACCGAGCCGATATAAGTCCCGAACATCACGCAGAGCGCGACAATCACGATCTTCCAGCCAGAGGTCCGGGCGATGTGGAACTCCTGTGCAGTCAGGGCCAGACCGCCATAGGCCAGCGCCGGAGTCGCCAGCGCGAGGAAGTTCAGCTTTCCGACGGCTTCCGTCACCCAGGCCGAGCCGGGAACCCCCGGAATGGTTGCGAGCACCGCAATCAGCGACACCCAAGCCACTGCCGGAAGGCCGATCCGGATGACCTGCGCAAGCATCAGCCCGATCGCCGAGCCGACCAGAAGGAACAACATTCCCGGCAGTGCCCCTCCGGGTAAGGTCCCGGTTGCAACCCAGTTCGCCACCAGCCCGATAACCCCGGCGACAAGCAGCATCGCCATCTTGTCGCCAACGGGGATGTCCGACCGTTCATCATCTGCGATGGCATCCGCTAGGTCATGCATCTCGGTCGCCTGGGTCATGCTTTCTCTCCCTTGGTCGGATTGGCCGGATCGTTGGGACGGGCGCGCTGGTAAAGCCACTCGGTCAGCGGCAAGGCCACGAATACGGCGACATAAAGCCCGGTGGCATAGGTCAGGATGTTGCTGGCCGCGGCCAGCGCAAGGATGATTTCCTCCTGTTCGGGGATCACTGCGACGAGGCCGCCGGTGCAGGCAGCCAGCATCGAGCCCGAGCCGACGCCGCAGGCCATCGCCAGCGCGCGGACGTCGAAGATGTCGAGTGCATGGATGAGAGGCGGCATGATCGCAAAGACAAAGGTGGCGATCAGCGTGCCGGTGGCATAGACACCCATGGCGCCGGCGCCTTCGGGGCTGTTCAGCCCGTATTTCTCGGCGATCAGGGCAAGGTTCGGCTCACGGTCGATCGAATAGGACGCGCCGATCGCTTCCCGTCCCATGCCGAGCAGGTAGACGGCCACAGGGAATGCGACAGCGATCGTGCCGAGGTTGCCGATCTCCTGAAGGATGAGAGCCGGGCCGGCGGCGATGATGTCCCCCATCGCTGGTCCGACGGTGGTGCCGAAACGCGCGATGAAGGGCATGATCGCGACGATGATCATCGCCCCCGCGATCTTGCTGGAGCGCGCCGTGAGAACCTGTCGTGTCGCCTTGTTGATGACCGGATTGAGTGCGATCCCGATTGCAAAGGCATAAAGGATCGGCAGGAGGATCACCGTGGCAATCCCGATCGGCAGCCGGATGATGCCGATCAATTCGGAAATCACAACGATGACCAGCACCAGCAGATGCAGTGGCAACGCGTCGCGCGAGAAAACATTGGTCATCAAGCCCCTCCCGTGGATCGATGCAAGTGCCGAAGGCTAACCCGCTTCGCACATGACCCGGCAGCACGCTGCTGGGCAACGCGGTGTTGCCCCTCGGGCAATCCTCGCGCACCTATAGGACCGGCTGGACTTGCTCCGTGTGCCGCACGCATCATTGCCGCGTCGCGCCGAACCGGATCAAAGTCATGTCCAACGGAACGCTCATCGAAGCCGCCGCAGATCTTTTCCGCCACGCGTCACTGCTGCAGGAACGGCAGCGTCTGGACGCGTTCGGGAATTGAGGAACAAGACGATCATGGACGCTTTCGACCACCGGTTCCTGCGCGAATTCGCCGTGGTGGCGCAGGAAGGATCTATCCGGCGCGCCTCCGAGCGGCTGAACGTCGTGACCTCCTCGATCAGCCGCAAGATCTCGGACGCGGAGATCCGACTTGGCGTGAAGCTTTTCGAACGACATTCGCAGGGGATGCTTTTGACCGAGGCGGGCAAGCTGCTGCTCGACCACGCCAACCACCTGCACAACGAGCAGGACTATGTCCGTGAACTGATCGGCCAGTATCGCAACGACACGCGGCGGGTGATCCGGCTGGGCGTCGGCGAAGGATTTGCGGCCGATCTGATGCAGAACGGACTGGCGGCGCTGATGAGCACCAACCCGAACCTGCGCTACCAGATCACCACTGCTGGCACCGACAGGCTGGTCGAACTCGTCATCCAGGACCAGGTGGACATCGCTCTCGCTTATAACCCCATCCTGCTTCCGGGGACGCGATCGCTGGCGATCGGGCGGCAGCCGCTTTGCGCGATCGTACCGGTCTCCTCCTCGCTGATCGGCCGCTCCAGACTGTGGCTTGCAGACGTGCTCGAGCAACCGCTCGCGCTGCTGAACGAAAGTCATGGGATCCATCAGCTGCTGGCCCGGGCAGCCAGCGATCATGGCTTGTCACTGCACCCGGTTGTAGAGACCGAGTCGATTGCCCTCTTGATCCGCTTCGTTTCGGCCGGCCTCGGCGTGACGTTCCTGCCTCGCTTCTCGGCCACCATCCAAGAGGCGCGGGGCGAGCTGAAGATCCTCGATGTCGATGAGCCGCTGCTGCTCAGTGCAAGCGCCCATGCGATCGTACGTGCGCGGCGGCGGCTGCCGAGATCAGTTGACGCCGTGGCCACGCTGCTTGCTGCCCGCATGTCGGCCTTCTCGCCGGCGGCGTTGCCCTGAGGGCAACGCGGCGTGCGCGGCTCGTGTTCTGCACGCCGCGTGATCCTTAAGGATAGGATGGCACGACAGGCGGCTGCGCATGCTGCGGCCGCCACGAACCGCAGGGAAGCACGCATGACCACACATGACGCATTGCGCACCGGCATGATCGGACTTGGTGCAATGGGTCTGCCCATGGGCAAGACCTTGATTGGCAAGGGCTTTGACGTCATCGGCTTCGATCTCGATCCCGCCCGTCGCGCCAAGGCGGCCAAAGCCGGACTAACGGTGGTAGAGTCCCCGGCCGAGGTGTTCCGCAATAGCCGGGTCATCATCTTCTCGTTGCCTGCCGCGCAGCACGTGCGAAGCGTGATCGACAACTCCGGGCTCCTGACCGACGACATGGCTTTCAGGATCATCATCGACACCTCCACTTCAGAGCCGCAGGTCAGCCGCGATCTGGCTGAGGCGCTGGGCGCGCGTGGACACGGATTTCTGGACGCGCCCGTCAGCGGCGGTCCGAGCGGCTCTGCAAGCGGCCAACTGTCGTTCATGGTCGGGGGAGACGAGGCACATTTCCGCGAGGCGCTGCCCCATTTCGAGGCTATGGGGACGAAGATCCTCCATGTCGGTGGCAGTGGCGCGGGGAATGTCGCCAAGCTCGTGAACAACATGCTGGTTGCCTGCCACATGCTGACCACTGCCGAGGGGCTGCGCCTGGCCGAGGCGAGCGGCGTCGGCGCCGCCGATGCGCTGCGAGTGGTCAATGCGGCGTCTGGACGCTCGATGCTGTCCGAGGTGCATTTCCCGAATTGGGTTCTCTCCGGGTCGTTCTGCAGTGGCTTCTCGGCGGGATTGATGCGCAAGGACGTGCGTCTGGCCCTCGACCTGGCCGGCAAGGTCGGAGCCGACCTGCCGATGGCGAAGCTGGCTCAGGAGATCTGGGCCGAGGACGCATCCGGCATCGCCAATGACGAGGATTTCACCAGGCTGGGCGATCCCGCACTCGGCCAGCGCACCAAGGCGGAGACGCACTGACATGAACACCGTTCCCGAATTCGACACTGCCGCCCGCGTCGCACAGTTGATGAAGCAGCTTTGCGGCTTCGATGGACTCGCAAGCTTTGTCGGCGGCGAGGCACAGAAGGGCGATGGCGATTCGATCGAGCTCTACGATCCCGCCACCGGCAAGTTGGCGGATACCTATGCCGATGCGGGCGCCAACGTCATCGATGCGGCAGCCGCGGCTGCCGTCCAGGCCCAGGCCGAATGGTGGGCCAAGACCGCCTCTGAGCGTGGGCGGATCATGTTCCGCATCGGCCAACTTCTGCGCGAAAACGCGGAGGCGATTGCCGAACTGGAGGCAATTTCTGCCGGACGGCTGATCCGCGACATCTCTGGCGAGGTCATCCGGGTGGCCGAGATGTTCGAATATTACGCGGGCTGGTGCGACAAGCTGCATGGCGAAGTGATTCCGGTCCCGACCACACATCTGAATTACACCCGACCTGAGCCTTATGGCGTCGTGGTCCAGATCACGCCGTGGAACGCGCCGCTTTTCACGGCCGGCTGGCAGGTCGCCCCCGCGATCTGTGCGGGCAACGGCGTGATCCTCAAGCCGTCCGAGCTGACGCCGCACAGCTCGCTGGTCATCGGGGTCCTTTGTGAGAAGGCCGGCGCGCCGCGCGGCCTGGTGAACGTCATCGCCGGCGCGGGTCCGACCGCGGGCCAGTATGCGATCAGTCATCCCGAGACGCGGCTGGTGGTCTTCGTGGGTTCGGCCGCGGCAGGCGCGAAGATCGCCGAGACAGCCGCTCGCAACATCGTGCCCTGCATCCTCGAACTCGGCGGCAAGTCGGCCAACATCATCTTCGACGACGCCGATCTGAACCGCGCGATCGTCGGCTCTCAGGCCGCGATCTTCGGCGGCGCCGGGCAGAGCTGCGTCGCCGGCTCGCGTCTGCTGGTGCACCGGAACATCCACGCCGAGTTCGTGCGCCGCTATGCGGAAGCCACAGCCCGAATTCCGGTCGGCATGCCGCTCGACCGCACGGCGCTCATGGGGCCGATCAACAACCTGCGCCAGTTCGAGAAGGTCAGCTTGATGGTGCGCCGGGCCGCGGCCGAGGGAGGCCGGATCATCACCGGAGGAGAGCGCCCGGAGGCGTTCCCCGAGGGGTATTTCTACGCACCGACCGTGATAGACGAGGTCAAGCGGGACATGGAGATCGCCAACGAGGAGGTCTTCGGCCCGGTGGTCGGCGTCACTCCGTTCGAGGACGAGGACGAAGCCGTGGCGATTGCCAATGCCACGAACTACGGGTTGGCCGGCGCGGTCTGGACCCAGGATGTGGGCCGTGCCCACCGGATCGCCGGC
Organism: Paracoccus sp. MC1854; assembly: GCF_014164635.1. Taxonomy (NCBI): domain Bacteria; kingdom Pseudomonadati; phylum Pseudomonadota; class Alphaproteobacteria; order Rhodobacterales; family Paracoccaceae; genus Paracoccus; species Paracoccus sp. MC1854. Next base: position 5,079 of record NZ_JACJFU010000072.1, read on the forward strand.
AAGGTCCGGGCCGGGACGTTCTGGATCAACTCCTACAAGACGATCAATGTCATGTCGCCCTTCGGCGGCTTCCGCAAGAGCGGCTACGGCAGGTCTTCGGGTCGCGAGGCCCTGAAAGCCTATTCGGTGACGAAAAGCGTCTGGGTCGAGACATCCGCAACGCCGACGATGAGCTTCAGCTACTCGCCCGCCTGACATCTTAACGCGCGAGGGGAGCGTGCAATCTCCCGCACCCTTCAGTGTCGCTCCCGTCAAAGAGGTCCGAATCTCAGGAGAGCTGGCTTGCTTCGTCTGACCAGTGTCGGGTGTCCTGCCAAATGGATTTCCGTCCTGGTTGCGCCGCCGCCGGGATTGGCATCGGCTGGCTGAGACAGGCCTGATCAGGCGTCTGCCCGCCGGGCGACGAATG
>NZ_JACJFU010000006.1:0-210917 GCF_014164635.1 Paracoccus sp. MC1854
CTTTGGGCGAAGCGGCCCGCCAGCGGGGCGTAGCGGGCGGCCTCGGGGTCGGCGGCGGTGCCCTGGGCGGCGCGGTCGGCGATGCCCGTGAAGATCACCGCGAAGCGGAAGAGCGCGAAGGCGATGTGGAAGGCTTGGGGCGGGGGAACCTCGGGGTGGACCTCGCGGTAGGCTTCGAAGAACCCGGCCTCGGTGGGGATGCCCTCGGTTTCGGCGCCGAGGATGCCGCCGTATTCCTCGGGCGCGGTGTGGAAGGGCATGGCGGCGAAGCCGAGGTCGGCCAGCGGATGGCCGATGGTGGACAGTTCCCAGTCGAGGACGGCGATCACGCGGGGCTCGGTCGGGTGAATGAGCATGTTGCCCAGCCGGAAGTCGCCATGGGCGATGGAGGACAGCCCGTCGTCGGGCGGCTGCAGTTCGGCCAGCCGTTCCGACAGCGCCAGCAGCACCCTGTCCTCCGCGAAGGAGGAGGCCTCGAGCTGGCTGGTCCAGCGGTGGATCTGGCGGGCGAAGTAGTCGCCGGGGCGGCCGAAGTCCGACAGGCCGATCTCGTCCGGCCGGACCCGGTGAAGCCGGGCAAGAGTGCGGACCATCGACAGGTAGACCTCGCGCCGTTCGGCCGGGGAGAGGTCAGGCAGGCGGCCGTCGGAGAAGACCCGGCCCTCGACGAAGTCCATCAGGTAGAAGGGTGTGCCCAGCAGCGCGGCGTCCTCGTGGAACAGCAGCGCGCGGGGCACCGGCACATCGGTGTCCTCAAGCGCCCGCATCACCCGGAACTCGCGGTCGATGGCATGGGCGCCCTTGAGGATTTCCCCCGCGGGCTGCTTGCGCAGCACCATGCGGCGGGCGCCGTGATCGACGATGAAGGTCGGGTTCGACTGGCCCCCGCCGATGCGCGAAAGGTGCGTCTCGCCGGGGCCGAAGTGCTGGGCCAGGAAGGGATTGAGCCGTTCGGGCGTGACCTCGCTCATGCCTCATCCCCCTCGACCGGCCAGGACCAGAACCCCCGCCCCTCGGCATCGAGGTTGCGGCTGAGAACCATCTTGTGGACCTCGTCCGCGCCATCGACCAGCCGCGCCTGGCGGGCGTAGCGGTAGATCCATTCCAGCGGCGTGTCCTTGGAATAGCCGCGCGCCCCGTTGATCTGGATCGCGGTGTCGGCGGCCTTGTGCAGCAGGTTCGCCACATGGACCTTGGCCATCGAGACCTCTTTCCGGGCATAGCTTCCCTGATCCAGCGCCCAGGCGGCCTTCATCACCAGCAGGCGGCCCACCTCGATCTGCATGGCGAGATCGCCCAGCATGATGCGGATGCTTTCGCGGTTCGACAGCCGCTCGCCGAAGGCGAAGCGTTCATGGGCATAGGTGGTGGCGATCTCGACGCAGCGCTTCGACAGCCCCAGCCAGCGCATGCAGTGGGTCAGCCGCGCCGGCCCCAGCCGCATCTGCGTCAGCTTCAGACCGTCGCCCTCGTTCAGCAGAAGGTTCTCGGCGGGGATCTCCATGTCCTCGAAAACCAGCTCGCAATGGCCGCCGTGTTCCTCGGGCCCCATGATCGGGATGCGCCGCTCGATCCGCCAGCCGGGGGTGTCGCGGTGGAACAGGAAGGCGCTCAGCCCCTTGCGCGGGTCCTCCGAGGTGCGCGCGATCAGCATGAAATGCCCCGCGTCCTCGGCCCCGGTGATGAACCACTTGCGGCCGCGGATCACATAGCTGTCGCCCTGCCGCGTGGCAGTCGTCAGCATCATGCCGCCGGGGTCCGAGCCCGAGCCGGGATGGGGTTCGGTCATCACGAAGGCCGACCGGACGCGGCCATCCACAATGGGCTGCAGCCAGCGCGCCTTCTGTTCGGGCGTGCCGGCCTTTTCCAGCACCATCATGTTGCCGTCGTCGGGCGCGGCCGAGTTGAACACCACGGGGCCGAAGATCGAGCGGTTCATCTCCTCGTAGCAGACCGCCATGCCGATCTTGCCAAGACCCTGCCCGCCGGTTTCCTGCTTGAGTTGCAGGCACCACAGCCCCTCGGCTTTCGCCTTGTCCCGCATCACCTCAAGCACATCAAGGCGGATGTTCTCGTGCGCGTCGTAGTTCGCGCGGTCCTCCTCCAGCGGCAGCAGCTCGTCCTCGACGAAGCGGGCGATGCGGCGGCGGTAATCCTCGATGCGCGGCGGAATGGTGAAATCCATGGGGAACCCTCACAGGCTGGAACAGAGATGGCCGCCATCGACGACGATGGACGATCCGGTCATGTAGCGCGCCCCGTCGGAGCAAAGCAGCCGCAGGGGCGCGTCGAGGTCGCCAAGCTGCCCGAGCCTGCGTTGCGGGATGCGCCGGATCAGCGCCTGGCCCGGTTCGGTCGCGAAGAAGTCGCGGTTCAGGGCCGTCTCGATATAACCGGGGCAGAGCGCGTTCACACGGATGCCGTAGCGCGCCCATTCCAGCGCCAGCGCCTGCGTCAACTGCACCACGGCGGCCTTGGAGGCGGCATAGGCCGCGACATTGCCCGCCACCCGGAAGCCGAGGATCGAGGCTACGTTGACGATGGCGCCGCCGCCCGTGTCGCGCATCCGCCGCGCCGCCGCCTGCGCCACGTGGAAGACACCCTTGACGTTGGTGTCCAGCACGGCGCCGAACTCCTCCGGGTCGGTGTCGATCGCGGGCGCTGTCGCGGTGATGCCGGCGTTGTTCACCACCACGTCGATGCGTCCGGCGACCTGCGCGAAAGCGGCCGCGACAGACGCCGCATCCGCCACGTCCAGCGCCACCGCCTGCGCATCCCCGCCCGAAGCCCGGATCGCATCGACCTGCGCCGCGATCTTCCCCTCGCTGCGGGCGGCCAGAACAACCCGCGCCCCGTCACCCGCAAGAACAGAAGCAAAATGCGCCCCCAGACCGCTCGACGCACCAGTCACGAGAATGGTTCTGGGGGGCATGGAAAGGTCCTTCCTGCGCTTGGGTTCCGCCGATGTTGACGGACTTTCCAACGGAAAGCCAACCCGCCGCCGCTGATTTTCCGCTCGTGTCAGGCCCCGAGGCACCAGCGCATGATCGCCTTCTGCGCGTGCAGGCGGTTCTCGGCCTCGTCCCAGACGACGCTGTTCGGCCCGTCCATGACGGCGGAGGTCACCTCGTCCTCGCGATGAGCGGGCAGGCAGTGCATGAACAGCGCGCCGGGCTTTGCGCGGCCCATCAGCGCCTCGTTCACCTGATAGCCGCGCAATTGGTTGTGCCGCCGCTCTCTGGCGGATTGCGGGTCGTGCATGGACACCCAGGTATCGGTGACGACCAGATCGGCGCCTTCGACGGCCTTCATGGGATCGCGCACGATCTCGGCTTTCACCCCTTGGCCGCGGGCGAAGTCCAGCCATTCGCGTTCCGGGTCCAGCGGCTGCGGTCCGGTGAAGGTGAAGTCGAAGCCGAATTGCCCCGCCGCCTGGATCAGCGAGGCGCAGACGTTGTTGCCGTCGCCTGACCAGACCACCTTGCGCCCGGCGATGGGGCCGCGATGTTCCTCGAAGGTCATCACGTCGGCCATGATCTGGCAGGGATGGGTGCGGTTCGTCAGCCCGTTGATGACGGGAACGCTCGCGTATTCCGCCATCTCCAGCAGCGTCGCCTCTTCGAAGGTGCGAATCATGATGAGATCGACATAGCGGGACAGCACGCGGGCGGTGTCGGCGATGGTCTCGCCGTGGCCCAACTGCATTTCCTGCCCCGACAGCACCATCGTCTGCCCGCCCATCTGCCGCACGCCCAGGTCGAAGCTGACGCGGGTGCGGGTCGAGGGCTTCTCGAAGATCAGCGCCACCATGCGGTTCTTCAGCGGCTGCTCGGCGTCGGGCGTGCCCTTCGGCGCCCCGTTGCGCGCGTCCTTTATCCGCCGCGCATTGTCGATGATGCCGCGCAGGTCGTCCTTGGGCGTGGTGTGAATGTCGAGAAAGCTGTTCATCATGGGTGTCCTGTTCCGTTCCGTCCGGCAGTCGCGGGGCGCTATCGTCGGCGCCCGGCAGACCAGGGGATCGGAACGGAACGAAGGCTCGGGGCGAACAGCGTGATCGGCTTGGGCATGATCGCGGCACTTCACCGGGCCGGCCCCGCGAGGTCAACCCCCCGAAGGCATGTCGTTCCCAGCCGGCGCCCCTTGCCCTTTGGCCGGAACAAGTCAGGCCAGCCCCTTGGGGGGCTGGCCCTTGCCCGGAGTGAGACCACGCACCATGAGCAAGGAAAGGATAGGACGGGGACCGGCCCCGGCTCAACGATGAAGCATCTAAAATGATGCGCATCCCGTCAGCCGCTGCCGATCCTTGGGAAACGGGGCGTCATCCCCCCAACCGAGGTGGCGGCGCAACTGGTAGCCTACCCCGACCGCGTCGGTCGGTCGAAGACCTTGCGCCCCATCAGGCTGCCGATAAGATCCACCATCATCCGCGCCGTCTTGCCCCGCTCGTCGAGGAAAGGATTGAGTTCCACAAGATCCAGCGAAGTCATCAGCCCGCTTTCGTGAATCAGCTCGCAGACCAGATGCGCCTCGCGGAAGGTCGCCCCGCCGGGAACCGTTGTGCCCACCGCCGGCGCGACGGACGGGTCAAGGAAATCCACGTCGAGGCTGACATGCAGCATCCCGTTCGCGGCGCGGACCTTCTCAAGAAAAGCCCGCATCGGCACGGCAAAGCCGAACTCGTCCAGCACCCGCATGTCGTTGACCACGATCTCGGAGGCTTCCAGCGCCGCGTGCTCTGCCGGATCGACGCTGCGGATGCCGAACAGGCAGATGTTCTCCTCGGGGACCGGGGCCGGGAAGGGGGGGAAGGCGCCGAATCCCGGCCGCCCTGTCAGATAGGCCAGCGGAGTCCCGTGCAGATTCCCTGACTCGGTCGTCTCGACGCTGTGGATGTCGGAATGCGCGTCCAGCCACAGCACGAACAGGGGCCGCCCCCGCGCCCTGGCATGGGCCGCCACGCCCGCGACCGATCCCAGCGACAGCGAATGGTCGCCCCCCATGAAGATCGGCATCCCCTCGGCCATTGCCCCCTCGCCCGCATGGGCCAGCGCGCGGGTCCAGGCGAGCGTCTCGGGCAACCCGCGAACCGCAGTGTTCGACGTGGTCTCGGTCCCCAGCGGCCCGAGCGCCAGGTCGCCCCGGTCCTCGACCCTGTGGCCCAAGGCCTGCAGCGTCCGCCCGATCCCGGCGACGCGAAAGGCCGCCGGTCCCATCAGGCAACCGGGCCGCTGCTGGCCGCTGTCCACGGGGGCGCCGATCAGGATGCAATGGGTCATGGAGGCCTCGCGGATGTACCGGGGCGAGGGTGGGGGCGCGCGGCCCCAAGGTCAACCGCGCGCCAGCGCGACCCCCGCCGTCGCGATCAGCCCCACGCCCGACAGGAACAGCAGCACCAGCGCCGCCCGCCGGATCGCCAGCGGGGACACCGGCGGCGGAAACCGCCGCGCCGCCCATGTTCCGAAAGCCACCGCCAGCAGCGCGCCGGCCAGCGCCACCGCCGTCAGTCGGTCGAAGCTGCGGTCCGCCACCGTCAGCACCAGCCGGAAGGCCTGGGTGATGACGAAATAGCTCACCAGCGTCACTCGGATCGTGTCCAGCGCCAGCGGCTGGCGATACAAGAGCCAGATCAGCGGCGGCCCCGAGGTCGCGAACAGCCCCCCCATGATCCCGCCGGTCGCCCCCGCGATGCCGAAGGCCGGGGTGGGCGAGCGGTCGTCCCAAGGCTGCGGCCGGTGCACCAGTTGCAGCGCCGCCGCCGCGATGAAGACACCCAGGATCAGCCGCAGCCATTCCAGCGCCGAGCCCACCATCCATTGCAGCAGCCAGTAGCCCAGCGCGATCATCGGCACCGCGCCGACGACGGCCGCGATCACCGCCTTGCGGTCGGCATGGTGGTGGTCGCGCCACAGCACCATCGCTCCGTTCAGCAGCACCAGGACCGAGATGATCTGCGCCGTCACCGGCACCGGCAACAGGCCGAACAGCGTCGTCCCGCTCATCACGATCAACCCCAGCGCGAAGCCGGTCAGAGTCTGGGACCACGCGCCGAGCGCCGCCAGCCCCCAGAAGGCCAGCAGCGCGGTCCAGCCGACCTCAGTCACGGACGCCTTGGAACCGCTCCTGCCATTCGTCGCGCTGCTCGTCGGTGATCTTGGCGAACAGCACCTCGGGCACCTCGAAGGCATGGCCGGCGGTCAAGGTGTCCAGCGCGGCAGTCACGTTGTCGGGCCAACTGCGGTCTTGCGTCCGCATCGCGGCCAGCATCGAGTCGGCGGCGAAGGGGATGAAGGGCGCGGACAGCACCGCGTAAAAGCGGATCAGGTTGATGCCCAGCCGCACCTGCATTGCGGCCCTTTCAGGGTCGGTCTTGAAGCTGGACCAGGGCGCAGCCGATTGCAGGTATTCGTTGCCCAAGCCCCAGATCGCGCGCAGCTCGTTCGCGGCCTTGCGGACCTCCATCGCCTCCATGAAGCCCTCGTAGGCGCGGATGCGGCTGGTCAGGGCCTTGATCAGCGCCTGTTCCTCGGGACCGTGGGCGCCGCCCTCAGGGATCGTCTCGCCGAACTTGGACCGGCAGAACTTGGTGATGCGGCTGACGAAGTTGCCCAGAATGTCCGCGAGATCCTTGTTCACCGAGACCTGGAAGTTTTCCCAAGTGAACTCGGCGTCCGAACCCTCGGGCGCGTGGGACAACAGCCACCAGCGCCAGTAATCGGCGGGCAGGATCGACAGCGCCTGGTCTTGGAATACCCCGCGCCCCTGCGAGGTCGAGAACTGCCCGCCGTCATAGGTCAGGTAGTTGAAGGACTTGATGTAATCGACCAGCTTCCATGGCTCGCTCGAGCCGATGATCGTCGCGGGGAAGGACAGCGTGTGGAAGGGCACGTTGTCCTTGCCCATGAACTGGGTGTAGCGCACGTCCTCGGCGCCCTCGTCCAGACGCCACCAGCGGCGCCATTCCCCGGCGGGCTTGCCGTGCGCATCAGCCCATTCGGCAGTGGCCGCAATGTATTCGATGGGGGCGTCGAACCAGACGTAGAAGACCTTGCCCTCCATCCCCGGCCAGGGCTGGTCGCCCTTGCGGACGGGAATGCCCCAGTCGAGGTCGCGGGTGATGCCCCGGTCCTGCAGGCCGTCGCCGTCGTTCAGCCATTTCCGGGCGATCGAGGTCGTCAGGATCGGCCAGTCGGTCTTGCTGTCGATCCAGTCCGAAAGCTCCTGCCGCAAGGCCGACTGGCGCAGGTAGAGGTGCTTGGTCTCGCGAATTTCCAGGTCGGTCGAGCCGCTGATCGCCGAGCGCGGCTCGATCAGGTCGGTCGGATCGAGCTGCTTGGTGCAGTTTTCACACTGGTCGCCGCGGGCCTTGTCATAGCCGCAATTGGGGCAGGTGCCCTCGATGTAGCGGTCGGGCAGGAAGCGGCCGTCGGCGTTGGAATAGACCTGCCGTTCGGAAACCTCGGCGATCAGGCCGTTCTGATCCAGCTTGCCCGCGAAATGCTGGGTCAGGCGGTGGTTCTGGGGACTGGAGGAGCGCCCGAAATGGTCGAAGGACAGGCCGAAGCGGCGGGCGATGTCGGCCTGCACCTGATGCATCTCGGCGCAGAAGACCTCGATCGGCTTGCCCGCCATGGCGGCGGCGAGTTCCGCGGGGGTGCCATGCTCGTCCGTGGCACAAAGGAACATCACCTCGCACCCGCGCCCGCGCTGGTAGCGGGCGAAGAGGTCTGCAGGCAACTGGCTGCCAACGAGGTTCCCCAGGTGTTTGATGCCGTTGATATAGGGGATGGCGGAGGTGATGAGATGGCGGGCCATTGGGGCTCCTGAAGGCAGGTCGGGGGCTGTTTACCCAAGGGGCGCAGTCATTGCCAGCGGCAGGTCGTTGTTTCGAATGCGCGGTAGTTCGGGTCTGGGCAGGGCAGCGATACGTGTCCATGATGGGGCAACAGGTTATTTCAAGGAGAGTTTTCCATGATCCGCTTTCTGATTTCCGCCGCGCTTGCGCTGGCTGCGGCAACAGTCGCCGCACGGGCCGACGATCTCTATTACATCGAGGGTTATCGCAACAACTGCCCGATGGAGGCGGGGGGCGAGGGCATCATCTCTGTCGGCGCGGGCAGGTTCAGCATCACCGAAAACCATTACGAGCGCGTCACCGGGCGGCAGGGGCTTGCCGATGGCTGGCAACGCGCGACCTGGGCCTGCATGTCCGAGGGTGAGGAATGTGGGCAAGAGCAGGTCGACCTGCGGATCACGGAGGCACGGATCGACATACGGTTCGGAGAAGGCCGGAGCTTCTCGGGAACTCGCTGTCCGGGTTGAGGGATCAGGTCGCTGCCGGCGATGGCATCCGATCAGATGGGGCGCTGCCCCTGCCATGCGTTGCACGGCTTCCCCGGGATATTTTTATCCGGCCCGAGCAGCAGGAAAATGGTCCAGAACTCGCTGGTCGAAAGGTGGCTTTGGCTGATCGAAGCGCGTCGCGGGCGCATTTCAGCCATGGCGAGGCCCTTGGATCAGGAGGCGCAGCGGCTGAAGGCTGGAGAAATGATGACGGGCGGTTGTGGAGTCATTGCGCTTGTCCGGGTAAAAGGACGCCCCGTTCCGGCGGTGAAGCAGGGAACAAGGGCGCCTCGGTCCGGAGCGGTCATCGGCGTCCCCGCCTGTACCGCGACTCCGACTTTCCCACTGGAGGATTAAGAAATCCCTAAATCGCTTGGGTCAAACGGAAATCTTCTCGGGAAGTGATGGGCGCATGGTCCCATTGATGGGGCAGGGAGCCCCAGCCAGGAACCGTGGCGCCGACGCGGAAGGGCTTGCCCTTACCGCCGGCGGTCCCGCCGGGCGCTCATCGGCTGGAAGGCCACACCGACATGGGCGTCGCAATAGGGCTTGCCGGCCTGGCTGGGCAGGCCGCAGAACCAGAACTTGTCGGTCGCCGGGTCGCCGATCGGCCATTTGCAGGTGCGCTCGGTCAGTTCCATCAGCGATAGCTTCAGGGCGCGCTTCTCGACCTCGCGAACCGAGGCCAGCGTCTCGGGCGAGATCTCGTTGGCCGAGGGCTGCGGCGGCAGCGGCTGGCCCGCGGGCACGATCGGACGGCGAGGGATGAAGACCGGCTGCGGCGCGGGCTCGGGCTGCGGGGGGGCTTCCGCCTCGGGCTCGGGCTGGGGGGGCGCGGGGCGCTCGGCAGGGGGTGCCTCGGCCACAGGGGCGACGACGGGCTCGGGCGTTGGCTCGGGGGCAGGGGCGGCGGGCTGCTCCTCGCTCTCGGTGCGGTTCGACAGGCCCAGGCGGTGGACCTTGCCGATCACGGCGTTGCGGGTGACGCCGCCAAGCTCCTTGGCGATCTGGCTGGCCGACTGGCCTTCTGCCCACATGCGTTTCAGCGTCTCGACGCGGTCGTCGGTCCAGGACATGGGTTGCTCCTTGGCGGCTGTCGGGCTTGCACAAGCCGCGGCGCGCGGTTCTAACCGGGAATGCCCGGAAATAGCGCCCCGCGCCCGCAGTTTCAAGGATCGCCGTCATGCCTCGTCCCGCCCCTGCCGACTATGGCGCCATGCCCGTCCGCCGCTTCGGCCGGATCAACTGGCTGGGAACGGCCACGCTGGCCGCGCGCGAGATCCAGCGCTTCATGACCGTCTGGCAGCAGACGGTGCTGGCGCCGCTGATGACGGCGGGGCTGTTCGTTGTGGTCTTCGTCGTGGCGCTGGGGCGCGGCCGGGGCGAGGTCATGGGCCTGCCCTTTGTCGAGTTCCTCGGCCCCGGCATCCTGATGATGACGGTGATCCAGACGGCTTTCGCCAACAGCTCGTCGTCCATCATCTCGGCCAAGATGCAGGGCAATATCGTGGACACGCTGATGCCGCCCCTGTCGGCGGCCGAGATCCTGGCGGGCTACCTGACCGGCAGCCTGGTCCGGGCGCTGCTAGTCGCAACGGTGATCGGGATCGGGCTGGCGCTGCTGGTCGGCCATCCGCCCGCGCATCCGTGGGCGGCGCTGGCCTTCATCCTGCTAGGGGCGCTGATGCTGGGGGGCTTGGGCATCCTTGGCGGGATCATCGCGCAGAAGTTCGACCAGATGGCGGCGCTGACGAACTTCGTGGTGACGCCGCTGTCCTTCCTGTCGGGCACCTTCTATTCCGTGCAGGCGCTGCCCGAACCCTTCCGCAGCCTGTCCCACTGGAACCCGATATTCTACCTGATCGACGGCGCGCGCCATGGCTTTGCCGGCGTCAGCGATGCGCCCATGGCCCGGGGGCTGCTGGTCTGCCTGCTGACGGTGGTGGCGGTCAACGGGCTGGCATGGTGGTGGCTGCGCACCGGTTTCCGCATGAAAGCGTAACGTGGCGTTGAAGCTGGCAGCGTCGCTTGGTAACGCTGCCCGCATGACGACGATTCGACCTGATCTGCGACGCTGATGCGTCCCGCCGCGCGCCTTGCCTGACAGGGCCGTTCGTTCGTCTGAAATCCAGCAAAAGCCAAGGGACCGACCCATGATCGACGCCGTCCTGCCGACCTACAACCGCGCGCCCCTCGCCTTTGACCGGGGCGAGGGCGCCTGGGCCATTGCCGTGGACGGCACCCGATACCTCGACCTCGGCGCGGGCATCGCGGTCAACGCGCTGGGCCATGCGAATCCCGATCTGGTCACGGCACTGACCGAGCAGGCGGGCCGGATCTGGCACGTTTCCAACCTTTACCAGATCCCCCAGCAGCAGCGGCTGGCCGAGTTGCTGGTGGACAGAACCTTCGCCGATACGGTCTTCGTGACGAACTCGGGCACCGAGGCGGCGGAACTGGCGATCAAGATGGTCCGCAAATACTGGTCCGAGAATGGCCAGCCTGACCGGATCGAGATCCTGACCTTCGAGGGCGCCTTCCACGGCCGGTCCACTGGCGCCATCGCGGCCGCCGGGTCCGAGAAGATGACGAGGGGCTACGGCCCCCTGATGCCGGGATTCCGCACGTTGCCCTGGGGGGACATGGCGGCGCTGGAGGCGGCGATTTCCGACCGGACGGCGGCGGTGATGCTGGAGCCGCTGCAGGGCGAGGGCGGCATCCGCCCGATGGCGGACGAGGAGCTGCGCCGGGTCCGCGCGCTGTGCGACCAGACGGGCGCGCTGCTGGTGCTGGACGAGGTGCAATGCGGCATGGGCCGGACGGGGCGGCTGTTCGCGCATGAATGGGCGGGGATCACGCCCGACATCATGATGGTCGCCAAGGGCATCGGGGGGGGCTTTCCGCTGGGCGCGGTGCTGGCCACCGAAGAAGCCGCCAGCGGCATGGGCGTCGGCAGCCACGGGTCCACCTATGGCGGCAACCCGCTGGCCTGCGCGGTGGGCATCCGGGTGATGGAGATCATCGCGGACGAGGCTTTTCTGGCCGAGGTGAACCGCAAGGGGGCGCTCTTCCGGCAGAAGCTGGAAGGGCTTGTGGCGGCCCATCCCGATGTCTTCGAGGGCGTGCGCGGGGTCGGGCTGATGCTGGGCCTGCGCTGCAAGCTCGCCCCGACCGAGGTGGTCAGCGCCGCCTATGACGAGCATCTGCTGACGGTGCCCGCGGCGGACAATGTGGTGCGGCTGCTGCCGCCCTTGAACATTTCCGACGAGGAGATTTCCGAAGCGGTGGCGCGGCTGCACCGCGCGGCGGCTTCGCTGGAGGGATGAGGCGGAAGGGGCTTTGCCCCTGCGCCATGCGTGCGGGGGCTTTGCCCCCGTCCCCCCCGGATATTTGGGCAAAGAAGAAGCTCAGGCGAGTTCGTGGCGCCAGGGCGGGTTCGCGCCGGGGCGCGAGACGGTGACGGCGGCGGCCCGCGCGGCGTGGGACAGGGCTGCGGTTAGGGTCGGCGCGTCGAGGTCATCCAGCCTGTGCAGGGCGCCTGCGCGGGAAAGCGCGTCGAGGATGCCGGCGTTGAAGGTGTCGCCTGCGCCGATGGTGTCGGCCACGGTGACGGGAATGGCTGGCACTTCGACCCTGTGGCGGGGGGTGATTGCGGCGGCGCCCTGCGCGCCCCTGGTCATCAGGACCAGGCGGGTGCCGCGGGCGAGCAGGTCGCGGGCGATTGCCTCGTGGTTCGTTCCGGGCCAGAGACAGCCGCAGTCGTCGGCGGAGAGCTTGATGATCGCGGCAAGGCCGAAGAGTCGGTCGAGCCGGGCGCGGAGAGCGGGTTCGTCGGTGATGAAAAACGGGCGCAGGTTCGGGTCGAGCATGACCGGTACGCCGCTAGCGGCCGCACGTTCGGCGAATGTTTCCACGGTCGCGCCGCACGGCTCGGCGGCCAGGCTGATTCCGCCGATGAACAGCGCCTGCAGGTCCGGGGGCAGGGACGGCAGGTCGCCTGCGGAGAACATCCGGCCCGCCGAGCCTTCGTCGTGGAAGGTGTAGCGCGCCTCGCCCCTCGCAAGGCTGACGAGGGCGAGGGTCGTCGGACGGTCGCTGCGGGGGCAGGCGGAGGTATCCACGCCCGCCTCGGCCAGCGGGCGCAGCAGGAGATTGGCGAAGCCGTCGCGTGAGATCGGCCACAGGAATCCCGCGCTTGCGCCAAGGCGGCCGAGGGCAAGGGCAGTGTTGTAGACCGAGCCGCCGGGCAGCGGCCGAAAGGCTCTGTCCGGCTGCGGAACCATGTCGATCAGCGCTTCGCCCGTGCAAAGGATCATCGGCCCGTCCCCGATGGTGCCGTCATGCGGTCTGAAGCGGTAGGGAAAGCGCCTGCACTGCGGGATCTGCGAGCCAAGGCGCCTCAGGGGGCGCCTGAGCCGATGCATGGCGGACCGGCGCGAAGATGCCCGGCGCAGATCCTGCTGCGCCGAGACGGATGCCGCCGCCTTCGCTGGCGACCAGCAGGATCGCCGCCGCCAGCAGCGCCACGATGACGGCAAGCGCGATCTTCCAGACCGACCAGGGGCGGTCGCCCTGCACCCGCCCGGACTGGCCGTTGACGACGAAGCGATAGCTTTTACCGTTGTATTTGTAGGCCGCGAGCCAGACCGGCAACAGGACGTGCTTGAAGGTCTCGTTGCTGTGGTCGGTGTCCATCGCCTCGATCCGCTGGACGTCGCCGCCGATGTCGCGGCGCACGTCCATGGCGATCACGCCCGCCATCTCCTGCCGGGCGATGGCGTGGCCGTCGGTCAGGGGAACCGTGTAACCCTCGGCCTGGAAGCCCGAAAGATAGCGGGGATCGTAGGCGGCGAGGTGCGACAGGTCCCAGGGGGCCAGCGCGTCGGTGTAGCGGCGGGGCAGCGAGGTCGAGGCGAGGATCAGCACGTCGTTGAAGGACCGCGCGACCCGGCCCGCGGCGCGGGACCAGCGGGTGCGCTGGACCTGCTGGGGAACGCGCTGCGTGCGGCCGTTCACCTCTTGGGTGATGTAGACGGTTTCGTAATAGTGGTCGCCGCGCTGGCCGTGATAGGCGGTGCGGGTGTCGGCGTCGAAGGTCCAGAAGGGCGAATAGACGCCCTGCATCCTGCGCCCCTTGCGGGCGTATTGCTGAAGGCCGTTCGGTGCGAACCAGAGGCCCTTGAGCCAGGTATCCAGCGCCCCGCGTGCCTGGTCCTGCGTGAGAACGAAGGGAAGGACTCCCTGCGGTTTGATGAGGCGGGTGGTGCCGGTGTCGGTGACGACCGGGGTGGCGCAGAAAGGGCAGCGGCCGGCATGGGTGTCGGTGCCACGCTCGATCTTCGCGCCGCAGTTGGGGCAGGAGAGGGTGCGGACGGTTTCCGTCAGGTCACTGCGATCGTCGAGGCGGAGACCCCGCTCCAGCGGGATTTCCTGCAGTTGCGGCGATTTGTGGCCCGCGTCCCACTGGATCGCGCGGCCAGTGGCCGGATCGCGCAGGAGCAGGTCCTGTTCTTCGGGCTGGCGGGCGGGGGCGCGGTCGGCGCCGGGAGAGATGCGCTGCAGGTGGCCGCAATAGGGGCAGGCCAGCGCGTCCTGGCCGGGCGCGAACTGCAGGCTGCCGCCGCAGCTTTCGCAAGGGTAGCGGTGTTCGATCTGCGGTGTGGGCATCGGCTCGGGTCCGCTGGCGGAGACACAGGACCGGGGGCCAGCCCCCGGACCCCCGGGATATTTGGGCAAAGAAGAAAAAGCAGGGCTATTTCTGCGGCAGCGGCGGAGGCAGCATGGTGAAGAGCTGGGCGAGGGCGGGAACGTCGTCGGCTTCCTTCCAGCCGTCCTGACCAGGGGTCCAGACCAGCGTGTCGCGGGTGAAGCGGCCCTCGTTCATCAGGCGGCCGAGGTCGGCCTTGCCATAGGGGCCGCCGGGCTGGCCATCCAGCGCGACGTGCCAGACCGGTTCCGAGGGGATCGGCGGGGGCGCGATCATGTTGGGCTGTTGCGCCGGAACCTGCGGCGGCTGCGGCGAAGCCGGACCCCAAGGGCCGCGCAGCATCCCGCCAGCCATGCCCATGCCGAGGGCCGCACCCATCCCGGCACCGATGCCCGCGCCCATGCTGGTATCGCGGGTCGAGGCGTTCAGCATGGATTCCGCCTGAGCGTAATGGCCAAAGCGGCTGAGATCGCCCACGATCCCCATCGAGGTGCGCTTGTCGAGCATCCGCTCGACCTCGTCGGGGAGGCTGATGTTCTCGATATAGAATTCGGGGATCGTGAGGCCGTATTGGGCGACGGTAGGCTCGATGGCGGTGGCGACGATCTTCCCCAGATCCTGCGTGTTCGCGGCCATGTCGAGGACCGGGATGCCCGAGGAGGCGATCACGCGCGAGAATTCCTGCACGATCACGTTGCGAAGCTGGTAGCTGATCTCGTCTGCGGTGAACTCTCCGTCGGTGCCCACGATTTCGGACATGAAGCGGGCGGGGTCGGTCACGCGCATCGAATAGGTGCCGAAGGCGCGCAGGCGGACGGGGCCGAATTCGGGATCGCGGGCGATGATGGGGTTGCGGGTGCCCCATTTCTGGTCGTTGAAGCGCGTCGTGTTGACGAAGTAGATTTCCGACTTGAACGGGCTGCGGAAGCCGTGATGCCAGTGCTGAAGCCGCGTCAGCACCGGCATGTTGTTGGTTTCCAGCATGTAGAGGCCGGGGCCGAAGGTGTCGGCCAACTGCCCCTCGTGGACGAAGACGGCGGCCTGGCCTTCGCGCACGGTCAGCTTGGCGCCGTACTTGATCGCGCGGCCGCGGGTTTCATAGCGCCAGACCATCGTGTCGCGGGTGTCGTCCACCCATTCGATGACGTCGATGAACTCTCCGGTCAGGAAGTCGAGGACCATGGTTTCCTCCTTTCGGGCATCAAGCGCCGGGGCGGGGCGCGGGTTCCGGCGCAAGCTCGGCGGCGATACGGGCGACGATGGGGCGCGCTTCGGCCTCGGTCATGCCGGGGCGCAGGCGGCGGTCGTAGAGCATCTTCAGCAGGCGCTCGTCATGGGCGGTCAGATAAGCGAATTCCTCGTCGTCGTTGAAGATCGAGGGGCGGGCGTCCGGGCTGTCGTTGGCAAGGCCCATGCCCTGTGCCAGTTCCTCGTGGATGCAGCTGAGGCGCAGGCGCTCGGGCAGTTCGGCCCGGATCACGGCGACAGCGTTGGAATAGGCCGCGCCCGCGCCGGGGGAATAGGCGAAGACGGTGCAGTAATTCTGCGGCGACAGCCCCTCGATCGCGCGGATGTCGGAAGGCGGGATGCCGGGGACCAGCGCGGCGAGGCGGGGGGCGATGGCGCGGCGCTCGTCCTCGTTCACGAACAGGACGACGAAGTTGCCGCCCGATCCGGTCAGGCCGACCGGGTGGCCGGTGATCCGCTGCAGGCGCGCGGCGAAGTCCGCCACTAGGGCGCGGTCGCGGGTCCGGGCGGCGGGCAGGACCGAATCGCCGAAAACGACAGAGATGCGGACGGGTCGTTCCCAGCGGCGCAGGGGAGCAGGGCGGGATTGCGGGACCAGCCGGCCGTCCTGCATCACATATTCGTCGCGCAGCGCGATCTGGATGAAATCCTCGGCAAGACGCGCCGCATCGGGGGGCGTGCCCGCGTCGGCGCGCAGCAGGCCCCGGGACAGCAGGCTGTCCTGCACGCCGGAAAGATACTGGGCCATTGTCGCGCTGGCCGGGGTGGCGGCGCGGGCCGCTGCCATCCGGGCTGCCTCGGCGCGTTCGCGGCGCAACTGTTCCTGCGAGATCTCGGGCCGGGGCGACGGGGCAGGGATCACGGCAGGGCGCTGGGCAGGCGTCGGCGGTGGGACGGGGTCGGGCCGGGGGGCGCAGGCGGTCAGCGCCAGCAGCGCCAGCATGGCGAAACGCCGCCCCCCGAAAGGGACGGCGCGATGGGTGCTGAAAAGATCGGTCACAAGAGGGTCCGGTCTGGCTGGGGCATCGGCGCTCACGCCCGGGGCGTGATCGTCGCGGCGCCCTTGGTGGCGAGAGCCTGCGGGCGCGCGCGCGAGGCGGAAAGGGTCTGACGCAGTTCGGATTCCATCTTCTGCAAGTCCATTTCCGCGGCGGCGCGACGGGCCTTGCCCTCGTCGGCGATGCGCAAGGAGTCCTCGATGGTGGCGATCAGTTCGGCATTGGCAGTGCGGACCGATTCGATGTCGAAGACACCGCGTTCCATTTCGGTGCGGATGCGGACATTGGCATCGCGCAGGTTCTTCGCGTTCGATGTCAGCAGGTCGTTGGTCAGATCGGTGGCCTGCTTGACCGAGGCCGCGGCCTGCGACGACCGCTGGATCGTCACCGCCTGCGCCAACTGGGTTTCCCACAACGGCACGGTGTTCACCAGCGTCGAGCTGATCTTCGTCACCAGCGACTTGTCGTTTTCCTGCACCAGCCGGATCGAGGGCAGCGACTGCATCGTGACCTGCCGCGTCAGCTTGAGGTCATGGACCCGCCGTTCCAGGTCGTCGCGGGTGGCGCGCAGGTCGCGCAGTTCCTGCGCCTCAAGGATGGCGCCGTCGTTGGGGGCGGCCTGAACCTCGCGTTCCTTGGCGGGGATCACGTCCCGGTCGAGTTCGCGCAGCTTTTCCTCGCCCGCCGCGATATACAGCGCGAGTTCATCGTAGAAATCGAGTGTGCGTTCATAGAGCACGTCCAGCGACTTGATGTCCTTGAGCAGCGTGTGCTGGTGGCTTTCCAGATCGGTGGTGATCTTGTCGATCTGGCCCTGCACCTCTTCGTAATTGGCCACGAACTTGGCAAAGGGCGCGGCGCGGCCCAGCAGCCTTTCCCACCACGACCGCTTGCGCCGCACGTCAAGCTCGCTGACCGAGAAGCCGCGGATGGTGGACACGATGTCGCGCAGAGAATCGCCCGCCGGGCCGATGTCCTTGTTCTTGACATCCGCCAGCATCGACTGGCTGATTTCCTGCAACCCCGCCTGCGCGCGCGATCCGAAATGCACGATCGAGGTCGTGTCCTTCAGGTCGATCTCGTCCATGCGCTGGCGGATGGCGTGGGCCACGGGCGTGTCGGCGCGTTCCAGCGGCACGACCTCTCCGGCAGGTTCGGGCAGCACGACCGAGGTCACGGCCTGCAATTCGGGCAGCGCGGCCTGGGCGCGGGCCTGGGTTTCGGTGCTCATCTTGCGGTTCCTTCGGTCGGCGGTTGATCGACGGCGGCCCAATCGGGGGGCTTGCGCCAGATTAGGCCGGATCGGCGCGCGTTCAACAAGGCAGCATCGGTAAAGTTCCGACAATGCAATGTGAAGACGGATCGGCGCGGGCGCGCGGAAGGCTGCCACGCGCGCGTTGCGCGGCGCACGGCCCGCGTGTATTCAGCCGAAGTTCAAGCGATGGGAAGGAAGATCGATGCGAAGGGTCGTCGTCACCGGGCTGGGGATGGTCACGCCGCTGGCGTGCGGGTTCGAGGAAACCTGGTCGCGGCTGCTGGCAGGGCAGTCGGGGGCGGGGGCGATCACGCGCTTCGACGCCTCGGACGTGGTGACGAAATATGCCTGCGAGATCCCCTTCGGGGATGGCCGCGACGGCAGCTTCAACCCCGATGACTGGATGGACCCCAAGGACCGGCGCAAGGTCGATGACTTCATCCTTTACGGGATGGCCGCCGCCCAGCAGGCGGTGAAGGATTCCGGCTGGGAGCCCGCGACCGAGGACGAGCGCGAGCGCACCGGCGTGATGATCGGCTCGGGCATCGGCGGGCTTTCGACCATCGCCGAGACGGCGGTTCTCATCAAGGAACGCGGGCCGAAGCGGGTATCGCCCTTCTTCATCCCCGGCTCGCTCATCAACCTTGTCAGCGGGCAGGTGTCGATCCGCTTCGGCTTCAAGGGGCCGAACCATGCGGTGGTGACGGCCTGTTCCACCGGGGCGCACGCCATCGGCGACGCGGCGCGGCTGATCGCGGTGGGCGACGCCGACGTGATGGTGGCGGGCGGGGCCGAATCGCCCATATCTGAAATCGGCATCGCGGGGTTCAACGCCTGCAAGGCGCTGTCGACCAAGCGCGACAACGATCCGAAGGCGGCCAGCCGCCCGTGGGACAACGACCGCGACGGCTTCGTCATGGGCGAGGGCGCGGGCGTCGTCGTGCTGGAGGAATATGAACACGCCAAGGCGCGCGGCGCTAAGGTCTATGCCGAGGTGCTGGGCTACGGCCTGTCGGGCGACGCTTATCACATCACCGCGCCCAGCGAGGACGGCGACGGCGGCTTCCGGTCCATGGCGGCGGCGCTGAAGCGGGCGGGGTTAAAGGCGTCCTCCATCGACTACATCAACGCGCATGGGACCTCGACCATGGCCGACGTGATCGAGCTTGGGGCGGTGGAACGCCTGCTGGGCGATCACGCGAAGAACGTCACCATGTCCTCGACCAAGTCGTCTATCGGGCACCTGCTGGGGGCTGCGGGCGCGGTCGAGGCGATCTTCTGCATCCTCTCGATCCGCGACCAGATCGCGCCGCCGACGCTGAACCTGGACAATCCGGCGCGCGAGACCCCCATCGACCTGGCCGCCAACGCCGCCGTGAGGCGCAGGGTCGACGTGGCGCTGTCCAACAGCTTCGGCTTCGGCGGCACCAATGCGACGCTGGTCGTGGGCAGGGTCCGCGACTGATGTGGCGCTCCATCGCCTCCAACTTCCTGACGCTGCTGGTCGTCATCCTGATCGGGGTGGCGGTCGCGGTCGCATGGGGGCGGAACCAGTATGTTGCGCCGGGGCCGAGTGCCGCCGCGCAATGCGTGGAAATCCCGCAGGGCGCGCGGCTGAACGAGGTCAGCAAGCAGCTTGAAGCGCAGGGCGTCATCACCTCTCCCTATATCCTGCGAACCGGGGCGGATTACGCGGGCAAGGCCGGGCAGTTGAAGTTCGGCAGTTACCTCGTCCCGCCGCATGCCAGCATGGCCGAGGTGGTGGACACGATCACGGCGGGCGGGCCGTCCACCTGCGGGACCGAGGTGATCTTCCGCGTCGGCGTGCGCGACAACGCGCTGGTTCTGCGCGACCTGAATCCGGAAAACGGCCGCTACGAGGACCGCGTCCGCCACGACCCCTTGGCGGGCGAGCCGCCCGAGGCCATCGTGCAGGCGGTGGACCGTCCGGGCGCGCGGCTGCGGGTGGCCGTGGCCGAGGGCACGACCGCCTGGCAGGTGGTCGAGGGCATCCGGCAGGCGCCGTTCCTGGAAGGCCCGGTTGGGCCGCTGCCGCCCGAGGGGACGCTGGCGCCCGACACCTACGAGGTCACGCGGGGCGGCAGCCGGCGCGAACTGATCGACCGGATGCGGGTGGCGCAGGATGCGGCCCTGACCGCCGCATGGGAAAGCCGGCCCTTCGGCCTGCCCTATGGCTCGCCCGAGGAGGCGCTGACCATGGCCTCGATCGTGGAAAAGGAAACCGGCATCGCCGCCGAGCGGCCGACGGTGGCGGCGGTCTTCGTCAACCGCCTGCGCGAAGGGATGCGGCTGCAGACCGACCCGACGGTGATCTACGGCGTGACGAACGGGCGCGAAGTTCTGGACCGGGGATTGCGGCGGTCGGAACTGGACCGGCGGACGCCCTACAACACCTATCAGGTGGACGGCCTGCCGCCGACGCCCATCGCCAACCCCGGCCGCGCCGCGATCGAGGCCGCGCTGAACCCGGCCGACAGCGACTACCTGTTCTTCGTGGCCGACGGCACCGGCGGCCATGCCTTTGCCCGGACGCTGGAGGAGCACAACGCCAACGTCGCCCGCTGGCGCGAGATCGAGCGCGCGCGGGGAGAGGCGGAGACTCTGGTTCAAACGGAGTGAAGTGGGGCTTGGAGTGGTCGGCGCAGCGGCGGCTAGCTCTCGTGCCTTCGGGTGTGCTGTCAGTGACACCATCCTCCGGCAAGTTCTGCGCGATTCGCTGCTTCAACCTGACGCGGCAAGTTTCCTGACCTGCGGATGGTTGGATGCATGAAGCGCTAGCTGGGTGCGATTTTCCGCATGGAAGATCTTCATCAGTTGCCGGACGTACAGCTTGACGGTGGCTTCGGTGAGGTTGAGCTGTCGGGCAATGACCTTGTTGGGATGCCCTTTGCTCAGGGAAGTGAGGACCTCGACATGGCGCTGTCGCAGCGGAGCGGTCGAAGCGGTTTCCTCGGGTGCCTGCTTTTCGCTTCGTGCGGCTTGCGGTTCGGGCACGGTGGCCCATGGCTGTGCAGGAGAGCGCACCAGCCGCGGGAACCCGGCATGGGAAACGCGGGTCGCCGTCGGCGCAGCAGCTACGGGGCGCGGCGACGCTTCGGTCGCGTGGGGCACATAGGTCCCACCGGCCAGGATGAACTGGATGGCCGCGATCGCCACATGGGTCGGCATCGTCGTGGGAAGGAAGCCGCGCAATCCCGCCTGCATGGCAGCAGCGATTTCCTCGGGCCCGGACAGATCCGAAAGGACGATCACGGGAAGATGGGCGAAAATTTCGTGCAAGCCGGAGATCGTGCCGGCCACCTCTTCATCCTTCAACGAACGGCCGCCGACACAGTAGAGGCAGGCAAGGCATTCGCAGTTCGAAAGATCCTGGAAATCGGCAAGCCGCAGCGCGACGTGCAGTTCGGCGTCCGAACGAGAGGCGAGCGGCATGAGAAGAGTGGCATATCCTGCGGCACGAAGTTCGTTCGTGTCAAGAATGAAGATTGCGCAAGGATTCATCCTTTTTGCCTCCTTTCTTGAGGTCCGGTAACCAGACGGAGAGTTGCCCCTACGTTGGTGCAACCCTGTCCCACAAATTAAACAGGCAAATCCTGATTGTCCTGCCTCATCTCCGCAGCAGAAAGCAAGCTACTGAAAGTTAATGCTTTTATTTATGAGGATAGGGAGATCTCTGCAAATGCAAGCATCACGTAGCAGTTATTTCAAGATTTCACACAACTATTCAGATAATTATGTGGGCCGATGCAACTTTTGCACGAGAAAACGAAGCGGCCGACGAATCACTGTGTGTAAAGCGAGTCATTCTCGCCGAGCAAGGTGAGATAATCATAATCGTGGATGGCCCGGTAGGCGCAGTAAAAGGCCGCCAGGGCGCCCAGAAGCGAGCTGATGAAGAAGGCATAGGCGGATATGCCGACGAAAGCATAGAACAGAAGGCTCATCGCAAGGTTGAGTACCAGGAAGCCCGCCTGGATCAGCATGAAATGGCGGGCGCGGTTGGCAACCAGCAGCATCGCGCAGCACAGGAACATGACGCCATGCAGGCATACGCCGATAAGAGCGATCCGCAGCATGAGGAACTGGTTGAAGCTGAAGTCGAGGAACCGGGCCATCAGCGGCGCCATGAGAATAAGGCCGGCAGTGATCGCCCCCTGAACGAAGGCGATGGTGAACATCCCGCTCCAGACGGTGCGCTCGAGATCGTCGATGCGCGCGCGTATCACGCCATGGGTCGCGCGGGCCGCAAGTGCGGCCTTGAAGCGTTCGGTGGCCGCAACCAGGTCTCCGTGATGGAAGACCAGAAGCGCGGCGTAACTGGGGATCACCGACAGGTGGGCAAGAAACATGACGCTGTCGTAAAGGCTGTAATGAAGCAGCCCGGCCTCTGAACGGACGCTGTGCGGGCCGAACCAGAAGGTCCATTTGTCGATCCAGACGCCGCAGATGGCAAACAGGACGCCGGCGCACAGCACGGCATTGTCGCGCAGATCTGCAAGCAGGCCGTGTGCCGTCGGCAGGAACGCGTCGTAGCGGCTGGGGAAATGCAGCTGGACATGCCGCAGGCACAGGGTCACGCAGAACAGCACCCCCGCGATGAAGCACCAGATGAGCATCTCGGTCGTCGGCGTGATGCTGGCAGCCACCAGCGTGCAGAGCACCGAGAAGACCATCCCCCCCGTGAGGGCCGCGATCAGGAAACCATAGGCGCTGACCGCTGAAAGGATGGCGAAGCTGGTCCAGAGCAGCGCGGCGGCGGCCGTCAGCGAGACCAGTCCCGTCGCGACCCCGATGGGCCGGACGCCCAGAAGCAGGCAGGCCAGGACCGCGATGATCTGGGCGACAAGCGCGGAACAGGCGCCCGCGGCAATGAACAGTTCCGGCACGCGGGCATGGTTGCCGGCCTGGACCTCGACCACCACGCGCCGCGCCGCGATCGCGCCGATCGGACCGGTCGCAAGGGGGGCGATGCAGAAGGCGTAGACCACGGTCAGGCGGAAATCCTCGACCGCGGCAAGGCCCATCGCGGGCGTCATGGTGACCGAGATGATGGCCAGCGCGAAGACCGAGACGAGCCATGGCCCGGCTGCGACGATGATGGCCGCGGCAAAACGCTGGCCAGGCTTCAGCAGGGGGTCCGACAGCCACCACCGGAATTCACCGTGCCATCTGCGGACCACGGCGCGACGGGGCAGGTCCCGACCCATCAGGCCACCAGATCGTGATACAGTCGCGCATAGCGTGCGGCCGAGATTTCCGACGTGAAATAGAGTTCGACGCGGCGGCGGAGGTTTTCGCCACAGGCAAGGCGCAGGGCCTCGTTCGTCATCAGTTCCACGATCCCGGCGCCGATGGCATCCGCGTCCATGGCGGGGGCAACCCTGCCGCCCGGACCGAGGTTGGGGTGCTCGTCCGCGGCGCCTTCGATGATCTCGCGGCAGGAGCCCACGTCCGTCGTGACGCAAGGGATGCCCGCCGCGCCCGCTTCGAGAAGCACCAGAGGCTGCGCCTCGCTGATGCTGGTCAGGACAAGGACGTCGATGCGGGGAAGGTAATCGATGATGTTGACCTTGCCCGTGAATGTCACCGTGTCCTCCAGCCCCAGTTCGGCAACCCGCCGCCGGCACAGGGCATGGTAGTCCTCGTCTTCGTCGGTCGGGCCGATCACCAGGATCTGGACGTCGGGAATGGCGCGGCGGACGATGGCGGCAGAGGCGACATAGGCCTCGATGTCCTTGATCGGCACGACGCGGCCGATAAGGGCCACCGTGGGGCGGCGGCCCGAGCGCTGGGGGACGATCGCGGCGAACTTCTTCAGCTCGATGCCGTTCGGGATGACGGAAAGCTTGTCTTCACGGGCGCCCAGCGCGCGCTGGAAGGACTGGTTGGCCCCGTAAAGCGTGGTGATCCGATGGGCGCCGTCATAGGCGATCCGGGCAAAGGATTCGAAGGCGTCGATCCAGAAGCGCCGGACGTCCGTCCGCCCGTCCCGGCCCGACAGGCCGCTGTCGATGGTATCGGTGATCCAGTCGGCCATGACGAGGTCGATGCGGCGTTCGTTGGTATAGATGCCATGTTCGGTGATCGCGGCGGTGCGGCCCGTTGTCCGCGCGGCTCGCACGGCGAACAACCCGGCATAACCCGTCGAGATGGCGTGGTAGGTGCGCGCGGGCGGTATTCTGGCGGTGGAAACGGCAAGAAGGCTGCCTGCGAGATTTCGCCAGGCCCAGAAGAAGTCGCTGAAGGCGGAATGCGGCGCGATGCGTTCGTAGCAGGTGACGATCGCGTGCCAGGCGACACGCGATGCGGTCAGATCGCTGTAAAGGGGCGGCTGCGGCGCACCGAACCGGGGAAAGGGACGGCTGCAGACGGGTTCCGCGACAAGCGAGAGCAGGCCGTCGAATGCCGCGAGATCGCCCTCTCTGAGCACGCGGAACATGAGACCGGCCAGGCGCTCAGGATCGATGTCGGGCTGGCGCAGGCCCGGTTTGCGCACCCGCGGCGCAAGGGCCAGCACCTGGAAATCCAGCAGGTTCGCGGGCATCTCGTACCTGATCTCGCGCGGGCGTTCATCGGCCACGATGGCCACTACCGAAAAGCTGGTGCCCGGCTGGTTCCTGATCAGCCAGTCGATCCAGGATGAGACGCCGCCCGATATGAAGGGATAGCAGCCCTCGACGACAATGCAGACGTCGGCCATCGGTGATGACGCGGTCATCCCAGCCCTCCGCAGGCATGTCGCTTGAGGCGCGGCAAGGGCCGCAGGGCGGGCCAGGGCGCCGGGGCCTCGGGTCCCTGCGCCGCAGGCAGGGCAAGGCTGCGGGAGGAAACCGCGAGCCGCGCCGAGACATCCTTGAGGGCGCGCACGGTTTCCGGGTCGACGAAGCCGGATTCCGCGACGGTCAGGCACTCGGCGGCAAGTCCGGGGCCGCATGGCGGATCGGCGGACCGGCCTGACCCGAGCAATTCCTTGGCGCGCGTCTCGTAGGTGCGGCGCAGCTTCGCATAGACCGCGGCCGCCTGGACCCGGATCGCAGGGGTCGCGGATGCAAGCGCGGCCGACAGGGCAGGACGCATGTCGGGATGATAGGCGCGGGACATCGCCGCGATGGCCTCCTGCTGCTGGGGGAAGCTGCCCGCCGTAAAGGTCTTCAGCAAGCTGCACAGCGGCGATCGGGGAAGCGGGTGCCGCCGGCCCTGCACGATCCTGTCGAAGATGTCGTCGGCGCTGACCGGGCCTGCCGTCCGAGAGGCGGTCGCCGGGGCCGGTCCGGCCTCTTTTCTGCGCGAAGCCGGCGCGGCGGGCGCGGCGATCATGAGGGCCGGCCCGCCCAGGGGACCGAAGAGGATGAGAAGGATGACCCGGACGAGGATGGGTTGCGAGAAGCGGCGCCTCGCCAGCATGGCAAGCGCCCCGAGGCCGATCGCGAGGCCGGTGTGAAGGGCGATCACTTCCAGCATGGCATGGCGCCCCTGAAGCCATCCTTGCAGCAGCACGATGTCCATCAGGCAGGCGATGCCGGCAAACAGGCCGAGGCCGAACTGCGGCCGCGCGGCTGGAACAGGGACGGACAGGGCATCAGGCATGCAACCGGCCTGCCGTGGCTGGGGCGGTGGCACGAGGCGAGGGGACCGGGACGTGCGACGCTTCGACAGCACGCGCCAGATGGACGAGCGTAGAGTTCAGCGCGGAAAGTTCATCCGGGGAATCGACGAAACCCACGATCGCACCGACCGGTTCGCTCGCACCGGCCATGATGATCGGAACGGCGAGAGCGTGCCGATCATCAGGCGTCAGGACCTGCGCCGGAAGGGAGGGATCTGCCCCTCTGATCGCAGCGGCCAACTCTCTGGCCGCGACGGGCACAGACGCCTCCAACCCCGGGACGGTGGCTGCTGTCAGGACGATGTCCCCCGCGGCGGAACGCTCGAGCAGAGCAATGTCCGCATCGCTGCAGGCGCGGGCCGCGGCGATGAAGGCGTCATTGCGGTCCGCGGCAGGGTCGGACAGGTGCAGGAGCGCATCAAGAGCCGGGCCCGGAGAGGCCGGGGCCGCGCCGTCGGGCCGTGTCGCCGCGGCAAGCTCTGCCCGGGCAAGTGCGGCATCGAGCCTGTAGATTTCCTTAGCCAGCGCGTCGTTCATCTCGATCAGGCGCGCATTGCCACGCCGCACGCGCTGGTCGCGGCGGATCTGCCCCTGGCGATACAGGCCGATGATGACCGCCACGATCAGCCATTGCGTGGGCGTCGCCGCCATGTCCGCGTAATAGGCGGTGATGTCCACGCCGACCGACCGGGGGGGCCAGCCCATCATGAGGGTCGCAAGGCCCACGGTGGCTACGCCCACGAACAGGCCGTGCTGGACGGCGGCAAGCAGCACGACGATCCAGAACGGATGATAGGTCAGGGTCGAGAAGTAGTCCTCTCCGAAGAACAGGGGTTCTGCGGCCCTGATGATCAGCAGCAGGACGGCGCTGCCGAGAAAGCCCCGCAGGAAGGCGGCGCTTTCGGTCTGGGAGGTGCCGGGTTCGAAGCCGGCGTCGCGGGCCGGCGCTTCTGATGGAGAGGTCATTGTGACTGCGCGCTCCGCACGGGAAGGGGAAGATTCCGGACATCGAGCCGCGCCGATTTCTTCGTCCCCTCCATCATCGGTGAAACGGTGACGAGATCGCCGGGCCGCACAAGCGTGGCAGGAGAGGCCGCGATGGTCCGGGTGCTTTCCGGGCCGTCCTGCCGTTCGATCGTGACCTCGAGCCGGGCGCCGCCGTCGCGAAGGACATCAAGCTCGGCCTCGAGCGTCTGGTATTCGCTTTCCAGCGCGTCGGATCGCGCGGTGAGGTTGCGAAGCTCGGACGCCAGCGCGTTCTGGCGCTGGGCATCCGCAAGGGCCGCGCCGTTCACGGCAAGATGGCGTTCGGTCTGCAGCCGCAGAAGCGCTTCCTGCTTTTCCAGCAGGACCTGCTCGGCCTGCATGGCCTTGATCGTGGTGCTGTCCAGGTGGGCCTCGGTGATCGTGCGGCTCTTGAGGAACTCCGCCTGCTGCTGGCGGCGATGATCGAAATAGTCGAAATGGGTCTGCGCGATCTCGAACTGGCGCTCCGCCGCTTCGATACGGGCGTCGAGGTCCCGGAGATGCTCGGCGGTGTGCACCTGGCGCATGAGCTGGGTGATCGTCTCGGCCGCAAGCGCGGCGCGTTCGCTGTCCACGCGATCCGCGCCCAGCAGGACCGTCGTCGCGGTCAGCGCGTTTTCGGGGAAAAGCTCCTTGCCGGCCATGGCGGCTTCAAGGCGCATCCGTTCCAGTTCCAGACCAGCGCGGGCCCTTTCCAGCTCGCGGCGGCGCGAGTCGAGCGCGACCATGCGGACGGTGCTTGCGGGATCATGTGCCTGGGTCGCTCCGGCCTGGGCAAGCACGCGTTCCACGGTCAGGCCGGGGCTGTGGGCATGCGCTCCGGGCGAACGCACCGCCCCCCGGACCAGGATCGGAGGGCGGGCGGCATGGGCTGCGCTGACCGTGCTGGCCGTGCGGAACAGCTCGAAGACCCGCTTTGCCACGATTGCCTCGATGCAGGGAAGCGAGCGCCCGAGAACATCGACGCGGCCGATGGCGGGCAGCGAGATCGCGCCGGTGCCGGTGACGTCGTAGCTGCCCGAAAGGTCCAGCCGCTCGAAGACGATGTCGGTTGTCAATGCCTCAGCACCTTGCGTTCCCGCGACTCCGGCGAGGACCGAGGCCTCGAAGATGCGCAGTTGCAGCCTGTCCCCGATCACGGCGGCGTCGATGTCGGGGCTCGTGGCAGCGCATTGCGCCGACACGACCGGCTCTGCCGCGGCAAGGCGCACAGGCTCGATCCTAGCTGCAGGAGCCTGGGGTTCATCCGCCGCAGGCTGAAGAACGGGGGGCAGGGCATCCTGCGCCGGGCCCGTCAGGACCGCCATTGCCGGACCGAGGCGGGCATTGGACTTGTGGTAGATTTCCACGATCCGCGTGACCACTGCAGCGCCGCCCCCGTCCGTGACGATGGGCCAGACCCAGAGGCCGGCAAGACCCGCCCCGACAACTGCCGCGCTGAGAAGAAATTCCCGAAATCCGCCCCGCATTAAAAATCTCCCGTGTAATCTTCCTGCAGCGATCGGCGCGCCAAATCCCTTTGATGCCATCCAAAGTTACGGTAAGTGCTGAATCCTCTCAACGGATTATACTGCGTGCAGGAGAGAAAATCGGGAGAGCGGATTTCACCAAATGGCGTATGGCGGATTCAGGATGTATTTGCGGGCAGGCGGGACGCAGAGGCGGGCATTCTTCTTGATTTATGACGCTATTTTCGCAGCTTGTGGAAAGCTCCTCGCAGCGATCCGCCTTGGGTTCGTCGCGATGCTATCCTTATGGATTACCTCCTTTGATACATGGGCCTGCGATTCCATTCCCAGAACAACGCTTGCACTCTATGACGGTGCGCGCGAGCGGACGCCGCGTGATACCCGGATTCACAGGTTCGCCGAGATCGTCCTGAATCACCTCGGGCAGCGGGTTGTCTATCATGACGTCTCGACGGGCCTCGCACCCGAGATAGAGGCCGGCTCTGTCAGGATGGTGCTGTCCTGGTTCGACGAGACTCCCGCAGGGACAGGCGCTGTATGGGAGTGGTTCAAGGCAGGAAACGATTTCTGTGGCGAGGCGCCGAAGATCGTCGCATTCGGCGAGATCGGGCTTGATGAGGGCACAAGGCCGGAAACGGCCATTCTTGTCAGGAAAGCCATGGGAATCGAGGAGGACGGATCAACCCAAGCGATAGGCGCCGCTGCAACGGTCGTCGAAATGAACGGGATGCTGGGTTTCGAGGTGGATTTCCTGCTCAAGCCCGGGGATTACGCGGGCATTCATGTGAGCCCCGAAGGTCAATCGCTGCTGAGAATAGCGAATGAGGGCGTGGAAGTCGACCTGGGGTCCCTTGGCCCGGCCGGAGGCTATCTGCATGGAAGCGCCGTGGTCGACGGGGACGGGCGGGGCGGGACCTTCTGGATCGTCGATCCCTTCGCCTTCTTCGATCATGTGCTCGGGACAGCGCCGTGGCCGATACCCGACCCGACGACGCTTGGGGGAAAAAGGATCTTCTTTTCGACGATCACCGAGGAAGGCTGGCTTGACGTGATGCCCGCAAGGGACTTCGGCGAGCCCGAGCAGCTTGCCTCGGAGGTTCTTGTCGAGAAGCTGATCGAGCCCTTCGCGGATCTGCCGATCACCGTGGCGGCGCTGACCGGCGACCTCGAGGAAAGCCTGGGCGGAAAGGCGGCCCTGCGGGGGCGGCAGGCGGCGGTGCGTGCCTTGTCCCGTCCCAATGTGGAAAGCGGAACCCAAGGGTACAGCTACGTCACGGACTGGGATTTCTTCGTGAGCTACGACCAGAGCCGCGAGGCGGAGATCCTGCAGCAGGCGGAGGACCCGGACCAGCAGAACGCCCTGGTGGTCTCGGCTGTGCAGACGCTTGGTGATGCCTTCGCCAATCCCGGTGCCTCGACCTTCTCGAAGGCACCGAACGCGCCGCGGAAATACGCCTCCGAGCCGTTCAACCTGGACACGGAAGTCGGGAGCGCCCTGGAGGAGGTCCAGGATCTCGCCGGAAGGGAAGGCCCCGCGGGCGCTTTCGTATGGAGCGGGGACGCGCGCCCCTTCGAGGCCGCGCTCGTGGCCGTGGAGGACGCCGGGGTCGAGAGCATCGGTGGCGGCGGCGGAACCTATTACGCGGGAAACCTGTCCCTTACCGGCCTCTGGCCCTTTTCCGCCCCGGTCGGAGAGCACCTGCAGGTCTATGATGCGCTGAGCGGCGATGCGGCATATACCGGCTTCTGGACCACGCCGATCCACGGTTTCCATGCTTTCGGCGAAACCCTGCAGCGGACGGAAAACCCGCGCCGGCTGAAGCCCTTCGAACTGGCCTTTGCCGCGCGCTCGGCGATGTTCTTCGAAACGCGCCGCGCGGTCGAGCGGTATTTCGAGGACGCGAGGATGGGTGACGTCATCCCGGTGCACGCCGCCCGCTATGCAAGAATGGTCCGGGGGTTCCAGTCGATGCGGGTTCTTCCGGAAGGACAGGACGCATGGCGGATACTGGACCGGGGAAGCCTTCAGACCGTCCGCTTCGACCGGGTGCCCGAGCGGGTGCTGGACCTAGATCGAAGCAGCGGGGTGATGGGGGCGCGGCGCAAGGGCGACAGTCTTTACGTGGCCCTGGACCCGAACACGGAAGCGCCGCTGGTCGTCCTGGCCGGGGGCGGCGATCCGACCGGCATCGCCCGCGGGACAGCGGCGCCGGGTCTTCAGTCCAGCCGGGTCGTGATCGACCTCTGGCAGCGCGAGGGCTGCGCCCTGCATGTCCAGGTGTCGGGGATCATCGGGGGCGAACTCGACCTGGTGGGCGAGCCCGGAGGTGCCTACCGGGTGACAGTGACCGGCGACACACCGGGCCCGGAGGAAACGGTCATCCCCGACGCCGAAGGCAGGATGTCCGTTTATGTGCCGGTCGGCGCTTCGGGGCAGGGGCGGGCCTCCATTCTGGCGGCTTGCGCGGAAAGGGCGTGAGATGCGGAACTATGCAGCGGTATTCCTGACATTGTGCGGCTTCGCGATTGCTGCGCTTGTCATGCTGAGGCCGGACCCCGGCGTCCGGTTCGAGGCCGAACTGTCGCGGCTTGAACCGGAAGATGCCCTGTTCCGGCTGCGGGAGGCAGAAGGGAAGTTCGCCTTTCATGACAACCTGGAATTGCTTTACGGTCGGTTGTCGCTGGCAGACGGGGATCTTCCGTCCGCGCGGCGGTCGTTCCTGCGCGTCCTGTCGGGTGCGCGGCCGTCCGAGGAGGTGCTCGAGGCGCTCGCCGGGATCGAGATCGTGGCCGGGGATCTCGGCCTTGCCGCCGCCTATCTTCAGCAGGCCTATGACCTGTTCCCCACCCCCGAGCGGCGCGAGCGGCTTGGGTTGTGGTACAGGTCCCTGCGGATGGCGGATGCGGAACGCGGGGTTCTTCAGTCGGTCGAGCCCTCCAGACTGACGGCCTGGGAGGCGCGGCGCCTGAGCAAGCTGCTGATGGCCGGGGACCGCGGCGTCTATGAGCAGCTTCTTGTCGAGCTGGCCGGAAAGAGCGGCGAGGAAGGGCTGACATTCAAGAAGCGCCTGCTGGAGCATCTGGCCGAGACGGGGCAGATGGCTGCGGCGGTGCAGCATGCGTCGGCATGGCTGGAATCCGACCCGGATGCGGGCGCAGTGCTGGAAGTCTCGGTCAGGTCCCTCATCGGCAGGGGCGCGCTGGATCCGGCGATCATCGTCGCCCGCAACGGCTTTGCCGCGGCACCGCAGGACAGTCACCTGGTCCTGCCGGTCTTCGCGAAAAGCGGGCATGGGGGCGTTGCCCGCATCCTGCAATCAGAGTGGCTGGCGGGCCGGACGGTTCTGAGTTCCCCCGAGTGGGACACCCTGCTGTTCATGGCCGAGACGAGCGGGGACCTGCGCGCCCTGAGGTCGGTTCTGGCATCGCACCAGGCGGCGCTGGCCGAGCCGGCGGTGATCGGCCGCGCCCTGACGCAATTCCTGCGCTATCGCGGGGCCGGGGCCCTGGTCCCCTATCGGCGCCTTCTGTCGCCCGAGGTCCAGGAGGCCGCGCCGCTTGTCGCGGCAGCCTGGACCGGCTGGACCGGGGATCGCCGGGCCTCCTATGATTTTCTGCTGAAGGCGGCGCAGGCGCCGCTTTCGGAATGGGACCAGTCCATCTGGATGTTCATCTCGGACGGGCTGCGCGGCAGCCTGTTTCACCGCGCCCTGCTGGCGGGCGGGGCCTCGAACGCGGACCTGCAGCGCCGACTGCGCGACAGCGTCATTCCAGCGCGGCCAGAGCTTGTGACGAAAGGGTGATCGGCGGGGTGAGCTGGCTGTAGGCGCTGTCCAGGGCGACATAGGGGAAAATGCCGGTCCGGGCAGCTTCCTCCGCCACCGTCTTGCGAAGCTGCTCGGGTTCGACACCGGGGAACTGCGTCGCGATGTCGAGGGCCAGCACGGCGGCGCCCTTGGCCTGAAAGTCCTCCTTCAGCGCCTCCAGCGTATGGGGATGGGTATCGGAGGCGGAGAGGTTCTCGACCATGATCGCGTCGATCGCGTCCAGGTAGCCGGCGAAGGCCGCCTTGCTTTCCGGCGCCGCGCTGGCGCCCGCGGCATCGCGTCCGATGAAGACGCCGTTGTTGACGATGACCAGGGCGTCGCAGTCCCACTGGCGGGCGCGTGCCGCCAGGGCTTCGACCAGATGCATCATCCCCATGGCGAAGCCTTGCGCGTCGGAGGGCCTTGCAGGCTGTTCGCCGTCCGGCCAGCGCAGCGTCTCGTCCATGGCGTGGCTGTAGTAATGCAGCACGTCATCGAGAAAGAGACCGTCGGCCCCCGTTCCCATCAGCCGGTCGACCCTTGCCAGAAGGATGTCCTTCCACTCCTGCGTCCAGTAGGCCGCGAGATGGTCGCCATGGGCGGTGTGCGGGCCGTGCCAGGGGGGAAGCGGCTGCGGGTCGCCACCCTCGGCCGGAACCGCAAGGTCGATCCAGTAGTCCCGGTAGGTCTCGATCTCGCTGACGTTCAGGTATCCTAGGACGGGGCGTTCCCCGTCCCGGCGGATCGTGGCGATTTCCTCGGGGGTGAAGGGCAGTTCACGGCCGGTGTCGCTGTAGGGCGCCCCGATCTTCGTGATCTCGATGATGAGAAGCCCGTGGGGCTGCGCCGCCAGCTTTTCGGCCGAATAGGTGTCGCCCCAATATTGCACGCCGAAACCCTGCCGAAGCGCAGAGGTGAGAGAAACGGCGCGGGAACGCGGCGAGGCCATGGTGCAATCCTGAACCGGCGGTTCTGTCGACAGGGAGGCGCCTTGCGCCCAGATGGCATGGGGCAGGGCGACAAGACCCAGAAGGCCGGAAAGGATGGTGGAGCGGAGGGCGGAGATGATGTGCAATTGCGATACTGTGACAAGGACGCGCCAATCCCCGGCGCAGGGCAGAGAAGCAAGCTAGCTTGGATGAAAACGGCTTCTCAAGAACTATTTATGTTCAATGCCGCAATCTCGGGCCGAATCTTCCGGCCGACCTTTCGAGATGGCGCTGCGGCGCATGGGCGGCGACCGGGTTCTCGCCTTCGGCAGCCGCCAGCCCTTTCTGGAAGGCCCAGTGATCCGCGCACATCGCCCTGAGGTCGTGGGTCGCGTGCCAGCCAAGCAGACGGTGGGCGAGCGTGGGGTCCGCGAGCGAGGCGGCCGCGTCGCCGGGGCGACGTGCTACGATCTCGCGGGGAATGCGATGGCCGCAGGCGTCCGAGAAGGCGTCGAGGATCTGCAGGACGCTGTAGCCCGTGCCGGTCCCGAGATTGATCCGCAGATGCCGTTCCTTCGAGTTTCCGAAGAGATGGTTGATCGCCGCGACATGCCCGCGGGCCAGATCGAGGACGTGGATGTAGTCTCTTGTCCCCGTGCCGTCGATCGTGTCGTAGTCGGACCCGAAGACCTGCACCGCCTTGCGAAGACCCGCCGCCGTCTGCGCCACATAGGGGAAAAGGTTGTTGGGCGTGCCGCGCGGGTTTTCTCCGATCAGTCCGCTGGGATGGGCGCCGACGGGATTGAAGTAGCGCAGCGAGATCGCCTGGAAATCGGGCTCGGCGACGGTCAGGTCGTCAATGATCTCCTCGATCATCAGTTTGGTGCGGCCGTAAGGGTTGGTGACGCCCGTCGGCGCGGTTTCGGGGATCGGCAGCGTCTTGGGAAAGCCGTAGACGGTTGCGGAAGACGAGAAGACGAGCTTCTGCACACCGGCCGCACACCTCGCCTGCAGCAACGAGACTGCGCCGAGCAGGTTGTCATGGAAATAAAGAAGGGGATCGGCCACGGATTCGCCCACGGCCTTCTTGCCGGCCAGGTGGATCACCGCATCGACGCGATGCAGACGCAGAACCTCCACGACCAGGTCCGGGTCGCGGACATCGCCCTCGACCAGTTCGACCTCGCCCCTAACGATCCGTGAGATGCGCTCGACGGTGCCCCGGTCCGAGTTCTCGAAATTGTCCAGAATGACGACGCGGTGCCCTGCCTCAAGCAGTTCAACCACGACATGAGAGCCGATATATCCGGCGCCGCCAGTCGCAAGAATGCATTTCTTCATGATGATGTCCGCTTCTATTCGACCGTTACGGCTTTCGCGAGATTGCGGGGCTGATCTACGTCCGTGCCCTTGGCGAGCGCGGTGTGATAGGCGATGAACTGCACCGCGACCGCATAGACGAAGGGCGCGATCAGGGGATCGACGCTGGGCATCGTCACCACGCGCCAGGCCTCTCCCTGCAGGTCGGCGCAGGCGGCCTCGTCGCCCAGGACCGCCACGCGCCCCTTGCGGGCGATCACCTCGCGCAGATTCGACGACAGCTTCTCGAACAGCCCGTCATGCGGCGCGAGCGCGATGATGGGGGTCGTCTCGTCGACCAGCGCGATGGGGCCATGCTTGATCTCTCCGGCCGCATAGCCCTCGACATGCATGTAGGTGATTTCCTTGAGCTTCAGGGCCCCTTCCAGCGCCAGCGGATACATCAGCCCCCGCCCCAGGAAGAGCGCATCGCTCGCCTGCGACAATTCGGCTGCCAGGGCCTCGAACTCGGGTTCCAGGGCGATGCATTCCCCCATGATGCGCGGCACGGTCGAAAGCGTCTCGACATGGGCGCGCTCGGCCTCGGCATCCATGGTGCCGCGCTTGCGGGCGATCATCGCGACCAAGGCGACAAGGCAGAAAGCCATGGCGGTAAAGGCCTTGGTCGAGGCGACGCCGATCTCGGGCCCGGCATGGATCGGCAGCACGATGTCCGCCTCGCGCGCGATGGTCGAGGTGGTGACGTTGACAAGCCCGAGCGTGGTCTGGCCCGCGGCCTTGGCATAGCGCAGCGCCGCGAGCGTGTCCGCGGTCTCGCCGGACTGGCTGACGACCATGGTGATGCCCCCCTTGGAAAGCGGCGGCTCGCGATAGCGGAACTCGGAGGCGATCTCGATCTCGACGGGGATGCGGGCGATCTTCTCCATCCAGACCTTGCCGAGATGGGCCGCGTAATAGGCGGTGCCGCAGGCGACGATGGTCAGGCGCGGGACCACGGCCCAGTCGATCGCCTCGGCCGCGCATTCCACCCGGTCCCGGCCGGGGGAAATCCAGGTGCCCAGTGCCCGGGCGATGACCGAGGGCTGCTCGTGGATCTCCTTGGCCATGAAATGGCGATGCTGGCCCTTGTCGGCGATGATGGTGTCAAGGGCGACGACATGGACCTTGCGCTCGACCGGCATCCCGGCGGCATCATGGATGCGGACCGCGCCGCGGGTGACGATGGCCCAGTCGCCTTCCTCGAGATAGGCGATGCGGTTGGTCATGGGGGCAAGCGCGATGGCGTCCGATCCGACGAAGCTCTCGCCCTCGCCGAAGCCGATCACCAGCGGAGAGCCGCGGCGGGCGCAGACCAGAAGATCGTCCTTGCCCTCGAACAGGAAGCACAGCGCGTAGGCGCCCCGCAGGCGCGACACGGTGGCCGCGGCGGCATCTTCGTAGCCCAGGCCCCGCGCGATCATTGAGGCGCAGAGCACGGCGATGACCTCTGTATCCGTCTGGGATTCAAAGCCGTAGCCTTGGGCGGCAAGCTCGGCCTTCAGTTCAACGTAGTTCTCGATGATGCCGTTATGGACGACGGCGACCGGGCCCGAGCGATGGGGATGGGCATTGGCCTCGCTGGGCCGGCCGTGGGTCGCCCAGCGGGTATGACCGATGCCGGTGCTGCCCCCCAGCGGGCTTTCCTCCAGCAGGCGGGCGAGGGCGCTCAGCTTCCCCTCGGCCCGGCGCCGGTTCAGAAGGCCCGCCTCGACCGAGGCGATGCCGGCGGAATCATAGCCGCGATATTCAAGGCGGCTCAGCGAATCCATCAGGATCGGGGCTGCGGGCCGATTGGCCAGGACCCCTACAATTCCACACATCTCAAAGGTCTCCTCGGGAAATCGGCATCAGGATCGGCAGCCGGTCGGCGGCGGTGCTTTCGGCGCCGGGCATGGCATCGCGGCGCATGACGTCGCTGACCTCGTCGACGGCCCGGTGGATCATGTCCTCGCCCTCGGCCATGACGCGGACCAGCGGCTCGGTGTCCGAGGGCCGCACGACAAGACGACCGCTTCTGCCCGGACGGGTAGTCATCTGCCGGATGACGCGGAGGGTCGCGGGCCTTTCCATGGGCGCCCGGCCCCGCTTGACGGACACGTTGCGCTTCGCCTGCGGCAGGGGCTCGAAGCGGTTCAGGATCTCGGAGGCGGATCGCTCGGC
This sequence comes from Paracoccus sp. MC1854, assembly GCF_014164635.1. Lineage (NCBI taxonomy): Bacteria > Pseudomonadati > Pseudomonadota > Alphaproteobacteria > Rhodobacterales > Paracoccaceae > Paracoccus > Paracoccus sp. MC1854. The sequence goes on from NZ_JACJFU010000006.1 coordinate 35,925, forward strand.
CTTGCGGATGGCTGACAGCGCGGTGGCGGCCGGCTGTCTCGTCAGGGTGCAACATGATCCCGGGCGGGATGGGCCAAATATTCGCGCGTCCCTGATGCCGTCGGTTCCAGAAAATCTGTCGGGCATATGGGTTTTCCTTTCAATCCTGCGACTGCACTGCGGTCAGGCAATCGCGAAGGGGCTTACCGAAATGTCGGAGACTGAGAGTTCGCTGAAATCGAGACCGGCAAGCAAAAGGCGGTCAGAGCTTCCGACCGCCAGCGCAAGCCCTTCTGCGACGGCCTGGAAGGCGGCATGGGCGACCGAGGCGGTTGCGAAGCCAAGGCCCTGCAGGTCGAGCCTGTCGAGGCCGCTCTGGAAGTCGAGGATGACATCCGAGGCGGACCCGGCGGTGAAGACGAAGCGGTCCGCGCCGGCGCCGCCATGAAGCACGTCGTTGCCGGCGCCTCCGTTCAGGATGTCGGCCGCGCTGCCGCCCAGAAGGACATCCTTGCCCGCCGCGCCGATCAGCCGGCTTCCCGCGGCAAGGAAATCGATCGAGGCGCTATGCTGGCCGACAGCGTCGAAGCCGAGCGAGACGGCGCCCGCGGAGGGCAGGCTCGCACCATCCGCGCCTTTGATATGGATGGGCCTTGCCCCCTGCGACGCCAGTTCGACCAGGACATTGCCCCGACCGATGAAGGTGAAGTCCAGATCGGTCCCGTTGCCGGAAACCGAGATCAGGTCGCCCCGCATCGGCAGGGCCGCGACATGGGTGACATCCGCCGCCTGCGGTCCCAGGGTGATCTGGAAGGTGCCGCCCTGCTTCGGCAGGAAGACGGAATCATCGTCCCAGGCATACCAGTTCGCGACCGAGGCGATCTTGCCCTCTTTCCCGACATCCAGCGCGAAGTTGCCCGCGTCGGTAGATTCGACCTTGACCGTCAGGACATCGCCCGCGCGGCTCGTCGTCAGGCGGCTATGCGCGAAGCTGTCGATCCGGTCAGCGAGATCCTGGCCGGTGACGAACTCGGCGCCCCCCGCGGCGGCGCGGGCCAGCAGCGACTCGAACATCTGCAGGGAATAGACCTGCGCGGGATCGCCGATGTTCCAGTTCGTGGGTCCGTAATCGTGCCAGGGGAAGGCCAGGATCGGGGTCGTGGCCCCGCCGACCAGCTTGTCGTATTCGGCCAGCCAGGCCGCCTCGGCCTGCTGCGGCGTCATGCCGTACCAGCCGATCAGCGAGAAATCGAAGGACATGTTGGGGGCGATGTAGACATGCTCGGTCTCGCCCGGCGTCAGGTAGCCGAAGGCCCCGGGATAGCCCGCGCCGATCCCCGAATAGCCGCCGCTGAGATAATCGAAGAACTTGATCATCTCGCGGGTGGCGCCGATCCGTTCCGGCGCTCCCGGCACGGCGGCCCCGGTGATTTCAATGCCGAGTTTCTGCTCGATGATCAGCTTCGAGGTTTCGAACTGGAAACGGTAGGATGAGAACAGCAGATCCTGTTCCGCCTGGGTCAGCGTCCATGGATCGACGGCATTCGCATTCCGCGGATCGACACGGTTGATCAGCGCGAGGATCTGCGCCGTATCCGCAAGCAGGGCATTGGTGTCATGCGGGTGGGTGTAGGAATGCGATCCGATCTCGCTTTCGAGCGCAAGGATCGCCTGGTAATAGGGCTTCGAGATGGCCCAGTCGGTGGTCTGGTCGGGCGGGTTCGCGCCCACGTTGATGTAATACGAGCCGACGAAGCCGTAACGGTCGTACCAGTTCTGGATGATCGGAAGCATCTGGTCGTAGATGCCCGGGTCCTGGGCGCTGACGTCCCAGACCTCCTGCGATTGGTCCATGTCGTTGCGCGAGTAAAAGAGCGACGAGCCCCGCGTCATCAGCAACGAGACGTCGGGCGCGTTCTTCTGCACGATCCAGTCGATGGCCTCGCCCAGGATGTTGTTGTTCCCGAGGATCGCATCCGTGGCGAAATGGACGTTGCGTCCGCCCGTCTGGGTCGCAATCACCGCATCGCGCGCGACGGTGCTGCCGCCGGTGCCGACGACCTGGTCGAAGAGAACCTGCCCGGTCCCGGTCGTGTCCTTGAAATACAGGTAAGAGACATTGCCGTAATTCCCGACGACCTCGCCGCTGCCATAGCCGTCGAGGATGGGATTTCCGGCATCGGTCGCCTGCAGGCGGATGCCGTTCGTCTCGCCATAGCCTTCCAGCGTGACGCCCAGAAGCGCGCTCATCCGGGAATAGGCGTTCCCCGCGATCGCCCCGCCGGTCTGGTCGTTGGTCAGGAAGTTCCCGGCCGCAATCAGCCCGACCCCGTACTGCTGCACCGCCGTCGTCAGCGAGGCGGTGATGGCCGCGACCTGGCCTGACTGCGCATGCGAGAAGCCGGGGAAGATGATGGCGTCGTAACCCGCGAGGTTCGCGGGGTCGAGAAGGTCGGCCTCGTTCAGCAGGTCGAAGGGGATGCCGGCCTGCATCGCCTGGTTCTGGGCGGCCATGAACAGCTGCCCGTAAGCCGTCACGTCATAGAAATTGGCGGCCGTGGTGGCGGAATAGACGATCGCGACACGCGCCTCGGGCGCGTTGACGGGATCGGGCGGCGGCGGGGGCGTGCCCACGACCAGGTTCGCGCCGAAATAGTTGCCGGGCAGGAAGACGCTGTCGTTCACGTCCGCAAGGACACGGATCGCCGAAGGGCTTCCGGTCAGGATCGACTGCGGCAGGGCAACCTCGAAGCGCGAGCGGTCCGCGCTGAAGGCCCCTTCAAGCTCGGCGACGAAGGTGCCCCCCGCGGCGCCGTTGTAAAGCCGCGCCTTGCCGTCCGCGCTGATGTTGATGTTGTATTCCGCCCCGCCGGTCTGGCCCCAGATCTGATAGCCCGTGCTGCTGTCGCGGTCGCTGTCGATCCAGATGGTGGTGTTCTGGCCGATCGCCGTCCCGTTCGAGGCGATGGCAAGAACGAAATGCCCTGCCCCCTGCGCGTCCTGGACGACGTCGCCGCGAAGCTGGTAGCCCCCGCCCTCGTGAAGCAGGCTGTCGGGCGCCCAGTCGGAAAGGTTGCCGTCAAGCGTGATCGCGCCGATCTGGACGGGCGGGGTGCCGACGACAAAGTTGGCAGTCGCATAGGCGTTGGGGATGAAGACGTTGTCGTTGACGTCTGCAAAGACCCGTACGGACGAGGCGTTGCCCAGCAGCGCCTGGTCGATGGCGAGTTCCAGAACCGTGCCGTTGCTGCTCAGGACATGGTCGATGTTGGCGACAAAGGTTCCTCCGGCGGCGCCGCTGTAAAGGCGTGCGACGCCGTCCGATCCGATGTTGACGTTGTATTCCGCACCGACCGCCCAGCCCCAGACCTGATAGCCCGTGCTGCCGGAAAGATCCGTGTCGAGCCAGATCGTCGTGTTGGCGCCGATGCTGGTGCCGCCCGTCGCAATGGCGAAGGTATAGGCGCCCTGCTGAAGATCGCCGTAGAAGGCATGGCCCGGCGCACCTGTGGCTGCGGTGTCAAGCCGGGTGCCCGCAAGCCAGTCCGTGAGCAGCCCGTCAAGGGTCTTGCCACCCACGGAAACAGGGACCGGCTCGCCCACGAAGATGTCGGCATTGGCATAGTCGTTGGGCAGGAACACGTTGTCGTTGACGTCGGCAAAGACGCGGATGCGGGAAGGATCGCCCGCAAGAAGATCGCGCGGCGCCGCGAGTTCGAGAACCGTCCTGTCGGAACTCAGCCGATAGATCAGGTCGGCGATATGGGTCTCTCCCGCGTTGCCGGTATAAAGCCGCGCAACCCCATCCGCCCCGATGTTGATGTTGTATTCCGCGCCTCCGGCCCAGCCCCAGATCTGGTGGCCCGTCGTCCGGTCGAGGTCGGCGTCGATCCAGATGGTCGTCCCCGCGCCGATCGCCGTGCCGTCCGAGGTGATCGCAAAGACATAGGTGCCCGCGACCAGGTCGCCGTAGAAGGCATAGCCCGCGGCGCCCTTGCCGGGCGCATCCAGGCGGGTGCCCGCATCCATGTCGAGCATGGGTCCGCCGATGACGAGATCGACATTCGCATAGCTGTTGGGAAGGAAGGCCGTGTCGTTCACGTCGGCAAAGACCCGGACCCGCTCGGAAGCGCCGCCGAGAAGGCTGCGGTCTACACGCATCTCGAGTATCCGGCCGTCGCCGCTGCGCGCGGTCTCGATCCCGGCAACCAGCGTCTGGCTGGGACCGCCGGTGTAAAGTCTCGCGCTGCCGTCGGCGGCCACCTCGATGTGATACTCGGCGCCCCCGGCCCAGCCCCAGATCTGGTGCCCCGTCGAGCGGTCGAGATCGGCATCAAGCCACAGGGTAGTGCTTTCGCCGATCGGAACCGAGTCAGCGCCGATCCCGAAATAAAAGAAGGCTGAATCCGCAAAGCCCCAGAGGCCAAAGCCTGCGGCCCCGGTCGCAGGCGCATCAAGGCGGAATGCGCGCGACCATTCGTTGAGCGAACCGTCGACTGCAGGCATAGGATTTTCCCTTCAGAAGGAAAGGCAACGCGACCTGAAAATCGGCGCCATGTCCTGTTTTTCTGCGAGCAGAAGGGTCGAGGCAATCCGCGAAGAAGAGATTGCCGATCAGGAGAGGGAACTATCGAAAGGGCAATATCAAAAGTTGTAAAGGTTGGCGCGTGGTGCAATGCTTGGTAAAACTGCATTTCTGGCGACTGCGGAAGAATGATGGCCGGTCCAATACGTCAGATGGATAGTATCTGCTTCCGCCGTCTGACTATCCGCTATGAGCGACGCGCCGACATTCACGAGGCCTTCGTAATCCTCGGCTGCGCCCTCATCTGCCTCAACCAGATCAGAAGGTTTTGTTAGATGCTCTTAATGGACAAGTCAAGCTGCGCTTCTGCTCGGATCGAAGGCCTGGCGGCGGTTGAGCATGGTCCAAAGGACCGTCACGGGCCACCGGGCGAGGGCGATGACGGCTTGGTATGATGTTTCCCGTCGCGACGTTTGCGATCATAGACAGCCCTTGGAAAGCGGGTGGCCGGTGGCGACAGCGCAGAAAGCGCCCTGATAGAGGATTCGCTTGAGGGCCTTGTCGCCACCATAGGCACGGCGCCAGCCAGCACGCTTGCCGGACTGGCGTTGGACCGGCACCAGCGCCGCCGCGCAGGCCAGCGCGTCGGCCGAGGCGAAGCGGCGGATATCACCAGTGCAGGCGATGAACTCTTCCGTCAGGATCGCCCCCATCCCCGGCAGCGAGTGGATGAGGGCGTTGTCAGGGTGGTCTGCCATCAATGTCTCGAGGTCACGCTCAAGGCGAGCCAGCTTTTCGCGCGTCTCCAAAGCTTGGGAGGCTATTTCCACGGATCAGCTCGGCCGTCACAGCCTCACCAGGCACGGCGAGGCGTTGAGCACCGGCAGCCTCAAGAGCGCGATCCGCCAGGCCCTCGATCCCGCGCGTCGATGCGATGCAACGTGCCGCCTTCTCTCAGAATGCGGTCGCGATCCTGTCCCGCTTCGCCCGGGACACGGCGGTGCGCGAGGCGGCCGTCGCACTGCAAACCGGTCGCGGATCAAGCTATGGCCATGGCGATCGATCACCGGCTCTTGCGGGCCATAGCGCGGGCCAGTCCGACGGCAGCGGCGACCTTCTTGCCGATCTGCTCGCTGACGCGGCCGCCCGCGCAGGAGGCGGTCAAGCGCTGGCGGCGCCCCCACCCGACGAACTGCCGAGTTTGGCGTCACCCACGGATGCACCCTCGGTCTGGAGTCAGGCGAGCCGATCACTCGGTCAATGGGACGGCAGCGTACTTGCGCCGTTCTGGCGCAATATTGCAGCCCAACTGCCGATCGTTGGCGACCCAGGCGCAATGACCTTCAGAACACCGCTATCACCGGCGATTACCTGATGGGGCTGCCGCCCGAGCCCTAGCCCTTCGGGGATGTCGATCTTCAGCAGGCAGCGCGGGGCGAGGTCATCTTCAACGAAAACGCCTGATTTGCCACCAAGCGCCCGCAGTTCGCCGATGAAGTGACCTGCCCCTTGGAACGTTTCTTGATTTGATGTGGATTTTGCTTCACGCTGACGGATCGGACGCGATGAGGAAAAGCTTCTTCACCGGGGCGCAGGTCATCGGCATGATCGGGGAGCAGGGTCAACGCACTGCGTTGACGGACTGGCGACAGCGGGGGGTTGTCGGCGCCTTGGGCTGAGTCCGGCCCGGTGTCTCACGAACTGAAGGCCAGGCATGGCGGCATGGACGTTTCTGATGCCCGGAGGCTGAAAGCGCTCGAGGAGGAGAACGGCCGACGGAAGCGACGGCTGGCGGACGCGCTGCTCGACAACATTGTGCTGAAAGATCTGCCGGGATCGAAGCCATGGGACGCCACTGGTCCGAGGACCATGGCTGAGGGCTGACGACACCGAACGCGCGTCGGGACGCGGTGCTGCGGGGCCTGCGGGATCACGACATCTCGCAGCGCCGGGCCTGCGTTCTGGTCGGTGCCGCGCCACAGGACGGTGCGGCGCGAACGTCCGCCTGACAACCCCAAGATCCGCACGGCCCTGCATGAGATCGCCGCACTGCGCCGCAGGTTCGGCTCTCGGCGGATCGGTCTGCTGCTGGCGCGCAGGGGCATGCTGATGAACCCCAAGAAGCCGTATCGGCTTTATCGTGAGGAAGGCCTGGCGACGCGGCGGCGTGGCCGCAAGCGCGCCCGGGGCACCCGCACGCCGATGCCGGTGGCGCCCGCGCCCGACCAGCGTTGGTCGCTCGACTTCGTGGCCGACAGGTTCGGCGCCGCCCGCAGGTTCCGCATCCTGGCGGTGATCGATGACTGCTGCCGGGAGAACCTGTGCCTGATCGCCGACACCAGCATCCCGGGCGGCAAGGGTGGCGCGCGAACTGGACGCGCTGGTGCGGATCTGCGCAAAGCCTGCCGGCCTTGTCAGCGACAACGTCCTGTGTCGGGAAGGACTTGCCGCTTGAGGCGTCAGATCACGGGGCATCCGAGCGACCGGATACCCTGAGGGCAGACATCAGCGCGCGGTGATAATTGCCGTCAAGCCGGTGCCTTGACCCTCGGACCCGATCGTGACGGGCAGGCCGAAGCTTCGCAGAGCCTCGATCAGGCGCTGGTGATCGGCCGCGGCATTCATCACCGTCATCCGTCGCCGACGCGTCTTGCCGGGCGCGGCGATCAGCACCTCATGGCGGTGCTTCGAGATGTCGATGCCGGCCAGAACGCGGGCAGCCGTCGTATCATGGGCCCTGGTCATGGCCGGGTCTCCTCCGGGGTGTGGTTCGCACAACCACCATGGAGACCTGAGCCCCGGCTCTGGCCGCCGGGCGCGCGCGAATGGCTGGCTTCGCGTGCGGCCACAGCCTTCTCCAGCGCGTCCTTCCCGACATGCTGCGGGACCGGGTTCACAAGCCGGGCCATCCTGGAAACGGGCCGGGCAGAACGACGTTGCCTGGCACTGCCTCGATCCCGGCAAGCCGCAGCCTCCGCGACGAACTGCTGAACAAGGAGATCTTCGACAGCCTGGACAACGCCCGGCGCAAGCCCGCCTTCCGGCGCCAAGACTGCAATGCCGTCCGGCCGCACTCGTCCCTGGGCAATCTCACGCCGCGCGAAGCGCGCCGGACGCCTGCACTGCCTGATGGCGCCGCGCCCGGCGCGCCTGCCCGGAAGCAACCCGCAGACCACCAATCTCAAGCCCGCAGACGCTCGTTATGACAAAGGGACCAACAGGGGGCAGGCCACGGGGCCGTCGTTGGATCTGGGATCGCGCTCGACCGGGCAGTCGGGAACGATCCGGCCACTCTCATCGATACCCGTGGCCCAGGGGATCACCTTGGCCGCCTCGATCCCGATACAAATTCGCATGCTCCTGCCTCTCTTCGGCCGCTGTCCCGCACGCTCCGTCACGCCGGCATCGCCTTGCAAAGCCCTCAAGGGCATCGTGTGATCCGCGGTCGATCAGGGGCGACGGCGGCACAGCCACCCAGGCCATCCAGGACAGCCCGCATGACAGCCATACCGCCGTCGCTCAAGCAGCTTCGCAGCACCTCAGGCGGCATGAAAAAGGGTAAGGCCGCATGACCACCCGGAACCGGGCCGCTGATCAGACCCACCAGCGTCCGGTGAGGGCAAGCCGGGCCAATGCGGCACGACGGGTGAAATCGGACGGACCAGGCGGCGTCCGGTTCAGGATCAGCGCGTCAAGGAAGCGCAGCGGCGATGGACCCGGAAACAGCGCCGGGGCCGCGGCGCGGGGCAGGGTGCGGCGGGTCTCGGCGGCCTTGCCGAACGCTTCCACGGCGATGCGCGCCAAGGCAGCCAGCCCTTGCGGATCCGCGCAGAAAAGGCCGAGGCCAAGCGGCTGCAGCGCGGGTTCGGCGCGCAGCCAGGCGGTCAGCGCCGTGCCCCGGCCCTGGGCCTGCAGGGCGGGCACATCCGGGGCGCCCAGCGTCCGGGCGGCATGCGACATCAGCGCGCCTCCGGTCGCGTCGGCATAGGCCACCACGGCGGCCGTGTCCTGAAAGGGCTCTCGTGCCGCGTCATGCCTGCGCGCTTCGGCAAGGCCGGCGAAACCGGCCGCCTTGCTGCCCCATGCGGACCAGAGCGGCGACAGAAGCTCGTGCGGGGGCGGGACCTCGTGCAGCGCCTCGAGCCGGTCCACCCACCATTGCACCCGCATCCCGGCGATCAGCGGGTCGCGGGCGGCGAGTGCCGTGCGGGCAAGCTCGGCGTTCAGGGCATAAAGCGTGACCAGCCGCGCCTGGGCCTCTGCAGGCGCCAGCATCGCCATGGCAAAGCGGTCGGGGTCCTCGCGCCGCAGCCGCTCGGCCAGCAAGGCCACCGGGGGGGAGAGCTTGGCGCTCATGCGGCGCCGTCGCGGATCAGCTTCCAGCGGATCGCATCGACCAGCGCCTCGAAGCTGGCGTCTACGATGTTGGGGGACACCCCCACGGTGGACCATGCCGCGCCCTGCCCATCGGTGAAGTCGATGATGACGCGCGTCACCGCGTCGGTGCCTGCACCGATGATCCGCACCCGGAAGTCGGCCAGCGTCATCTCGTCGATGGAGCCCTGCCATGGCCCGAGGTCCTTGCCGATCGCGCGCCACAGCGCGTTGACCGGGCCCGCGTCCTCGCCATTCGCGCCGATGCTGTCGCTGGCCGACATCACCCGCTGGCCGCCGACCTGCGCCACCACCACCGCCTCGCTGACCGAGATGCGGCGGCCGATGGCGTTCAGACGACGCTCGACGGTGACACGGTAACGCTCGATCTCGAAGAACGAGGGCAGGGCGCCGAGTTCCTCTCGTGCCAGCAGCTCGAACGAGGCCTGGGCCGAGTCGTAGGCGTAGCCCTGGTCCTCGCGGTCCTTTACCGCAGCAAGGATGCGCGACAGCGCCGGGTCGCCGGGCTGCACCTCGATCCCCGCGCCGGCAAGGCGGGCGCGCAGGTTCGACTGGCCGGCCTGGTTCGACATCGGGATGACGCGCTCGTTCCCCACGGTCGCGGGGGCCACATGCTCATAGGTCTGCGGCGCCTTCAGGATCGCGCTGGCGTGCAGCCCGGCCTTGTGGGCAAAGGCCGAGGCGCCGACGTAAGGCGCGGCGCGCAGGGGCGAGCGGTTCAGGATCTCGTCCAGCCGGCGCGAGATGCGGGTGAGGCTGGCCAGCGCCTCGGGCGTGACGCCGGTGGTCAGGGTCGAGCGGAACGGTTCCTTCAGCAGCAGCGTCGGGATCAGGCTGGTGAGGCTGGCGTTGCCGCAGCGCTCGCCGAGGCCGTTCAGCGTTCCCTGCACCTGCCGCGCACCCGCCGCGATCGCGGCCAGCGAGCAGGCCACCGCATTGCCGGTGTCGTCATGGGCATGGATGCCGAGGCGCTCGCCGGGGATGCCCGAGGCGATCACGGCGCGGGTGATCTGGCCCACGCGCTCGGGCAGGGTGCCGCCGTTGGTGTCGCAGAGAACGATCCAGCGGGCGCCTGCGTCCAGCGCGGCGCGCAGGCAGTCGAGCGCATAGCCGGGGTTCGCCGCATGGCCGTCGAAGAAATGCTCGGCATCGAAGATCGCCTCGCGGCCTTGCGCCGTGACATGGGCAATCGAGTCCGCGATGCAGGCGAGGTTCTCCTCAAGCGGGATGCCCAGCGCCTCGGTCACATGATAATCATGCGTCTTGCCGACGAGGCACACCGCCTTCGTCCCGGCATCCAGCACAGCGGCCAGCACGTCGTCGTTTCCGGCGGACCGGCCTGCGCGCCTGGTCATGCCGAAGGCGGTCATGGTGGCGCGGGTGGCCGGCGCCGAGGTGAAGAACTCGCTGTCGGTCGGGTTCGCGCCCGGCCAGCCGCCCTCGATGTAGTCCACCCCGAGCGCGTCGAGCATCGCCGCGATCTCGGCCTTCTCGGCGGCCGAGAACTGCACGCCCTGGGTCTGCTGCCCGTCGCGCAGGGTGGTGTCGTAGAGGGTGAGGCGGGAGGTCATTGTGCACGTTTCTCGAGCAGGTCTAGCGCAAGATACAATGCCTGCTCACTTGGAGCGGTTGGAACGCCCGTTCCCACCTGAAGCACTGCACCAGACCCTTCCTCAAAAACCACGCCACGTGTAGCGCCTAAAGAAGTAACCGGCGCTTTTGGGGCAAGCCAATGCCCTTGGGACAACATGTGGCCCAATCGCATCCAGCCCTCGAACTCTGCATGTATGTCTCTCCGCAGGATAGAGGCAGAGTGCGGCTTTCGATCCTCTACATTGAACCCGGAAATATTCAGCCAAGCGCGAAGGGCATCGGAGAGCACGTAGTCTCCTTGTTCGCGAGCCGCCACGCGGGCGAGAAACAAGCGACGTGCCTCCTCAGGAATAGCCTCTGTAACAACATCGTTCTCGAGCAATCCAAGGAATACTGCGGATGCTTTGAGAGCAGCAGCCTCGCGCCGTGTGGCAAGATCATGCAGTGCTGCCAAAGCGGCGGGGGTGCCGAGGTCATCCGCCAATGCCGAGATAACCGTTTCCGATGGTTGTTGCGCTGGCTCGACACTGGCCACGATCTCCCGCCAGCGATGCAGCGTTGCCTCCGCCTCGCGCACCTTCTCAATCGTCCAGTCCATCGGCTTGCGGTAATGCGTCATCAGGAAGACATACCGGATCACCTCTCCCGGTATTCCCTGATCCAGCAGGTCCCGCACGGTGAAGAAATTGCCCAGCGACTTCGACATCTTCTTCCCCTCGACCTGCAGCATCTCGTTATGCAGCCAGACGCGGGCGAAGTCCTCCTGCGGATGGGCGCAGCAGCTTTGGGCGATCTCGTTCTCGTGGTGGGGAAACTGCAGGTCGATGCCGCCGCCGTGGATGTCGAAGCTTTCCCCCAACAGCGCCGCCGACATGGCCGAGCACTCGATATGCCAGCCCGGCCGGCCGCGGCCCCAAGGGCTGTCCCAGCCCGGCTCCTCATCCGACGAGGGCTTCCACAGCACGAAATCCATCGGATCGCGCTTGAAGGGTGCGACCTCGACACGCGCGCCGGCGATCATGTCATCGACCGACCGCCCGGAAAGCTTGCCATAGGCCGGGAAGGACCGGACGTCGAACAGCACATGTCCCTCGGCCGCGTAGGCGTGGCCCTTGACGATCAGCGCCTCGATCATCGCGATCATCTGGGGGATATAGTCGGTCGCCCGCGGCTCGTGGTCGGGGCGCAGGGCGCCCAGCGCGTCCATGTCGGCGTGATACCAACCGATCGTCTCTTCGGTGCGCTCGCGGATCAGCTCCTCAAGCGGACGCGGGTCGCCGGCCTGCTGGCGGGCCAGCGCCGCCGCGTTGATCTTGTCGTCCACGTCGGTGAAGTTGCGGACATAGGTGACGTGATCCTCGCCGTAGACATGGCGCAGCAGGCGGTAAAGTACGTCGAAGACCACCACCGGCCGTGCGTTGCCCAGATGTGCGCGGTCATAGACCGTGGGTCCGCAGAGATACATCCGCACATTGGCAGGATTGATGGGCTCGAATGGCTCCTTGCGACGAGTGCGCGTGTTGGTCAGCTTGATCTGGACCATGAATTCCCCCTTGGGCGGGGTTCAAGTCGCGCGTGAACGTCCCGCCTGGCCTTGTGTCAGACGGTAATGCAGCAGATGGTCGGGCGCCCGTTCATGACGAACGCCTTAGCAGCGGCAGGCTGGCCCGGCAAGAAGCACCGTCGCCGCAAGCGGACAGGCAGCGGCCGCGCCTCAGGCCGCCGCATTGACCCCCGAGATCATCAGCCGGTCCCGGCCGCTGCGCTTGGCCCGCAGCAGCGCGTCGTCGGCCTGCTCCATCAGCGCCCTCGCGCGGCCGCGTGGGTCATGCGGACCCGAGCCGACGCTTGCAATTCCTGCCGAGATGGTGATGCGCAGGGCGACACCCTCATCACGGCCGGGCAGGCGTATCCATTCATCGGACACGAGGGCGCGCATCCGGCGGGCCACGGCGGCGGCCTCGGTTTTCGAGGTGTCGGGCAGGATGGCCAGGAATTCCTCTCCGCCGACGCGGGCGACGAAGCCGGGTGCCGGCACCGCGCGATCAAGCCGCGCGGCCACATCGGCCAGAACGGCATCGCCGGCGGCATGGCCATGGCGGTCGTTGACCTCCTTGAAACGGTCAATGTCGATGGCGATGATCGTGCAGATGCCGGCGTCGCGGCTGCAAAGCCCGACCAAACGCTGCAGTGCGTATCGCCGGTTCGGCAGGGCGGTCAGCGGATCGATCCAGGCAAGCGCGCGTTCACGTTCCTCGGCGGCACGGCGTCCATCGGCGGACAGCTTGCGCCGAATCAGCGCATCCAGCCGCAGCGCCGCCTCGTCGGCCATCCCGGTCGTCACCAGCGTCGACAAGAGCGCATCCCCCGCTCCAAGGTCGAGCGCGACCGGCATCATGTCGCGCCGCTGCGGTTCCAGCACCATCGCGAAAGCCGCGTCACGGGACGACCGGCGAGAGCGCAGTTCGGACAGCAGCCGCAGCCCGTCGCCGGGTTGCGCCATGTCCGTGGCGATCAGGTAAAGGTCGGGCACCAGCCCCACCGCCGCCTCGGCCAGAGCCCGTTCGGGGTCGGCGATCCGCAACTGCGCCGCAAGCCGCGGCGCCAGCGCGTGCCGCCATCCCATCGCGACCCCTGTGTCACCCGCGATCAGCAGGACCGACCGCGCCGCGGTGGCAGGGGCGGGCAGAAACGCCTGCTGTTCCTCGGCCATTCCCGGAACGGCAACTGCCGCGACGGCATGATGCCGATCCCGCATCAGCGCCCGGATGCGCGCGAACAGGCCACCTTCATCCAGGGGCAGTTCCAGGACGGCCGCGGCGCCCGCCTTCAGGGCGGCGATGCGCTGGTTCTGCGGAACCATCATCACCACGGGAAGGCCCGGTTCTGCACGGGCGATACGCCCGCAAAGCTCGACCGGCTCCATGTCGTCGGGAGGACCGCCGATCAGCACGATGCCGGGCCGGCAGCGCGCCAGGACCGCCAAGGCCTCGGCGCCCGTGCGGGCCGTCAGGGGGTCGTAGCATGCCGCGGAAAGACGCACCTTGAGCGTGATCCGGTTCGTGGCCGTGCCATCGACCACCAGGATTTGCCCTTCCATGCCTGCTCCTTGCGGGTTGCGCTTGTGGGGACAATCTGCGTGGAACTGATTAACAAACCGTTTCCCTTCCCCGCCATCACCATAGCGTGCTTGCGGATGGCGCGGCGCAAGGGCATGAGACGCGTCATGATCTCGCGCAGTTCCCTTGACGCCCTTGCCGAATCGATCCTCGGCCATCTTGCCGGATGCCCCGACCTGGTCGAAGCGCTTTGCACGGAAACCGGCCTTGATCCGGCCGACCTGCGGGCCCTTGCGGCCACGCCGTCGACGGATTTCGCCTCGGCCCTGGTGGACTTCATCTGCGCCAGCGACGACCGGCTTGCCGCCTTTGCGGCGGCGTCCGGCTGGCCCGAGGCGACGGTCGCCCACACCCGCGAGGCGCTTGCCGCGGGCATCCTGCGCTGATCTTTACCGGATCTTAAACTCTGCCGTGCAAGCTGGCCGGAAGGCAGGAGAGTGGGATGCACGGGCTGGTCAACCGCGCGGTCGAGGAATTCGCCCGCGCCACCTATGGCGAGGCGGTCTGGACGGCGACGGCACGGGCGGTCGGGGTCGATCCGTGTGGATTCGAGATCATGGACAGCACCGAGGCCGAGATCACCGGCCGGCTGATCGCGGCTCTTGCGGGGCAGCTCGACCGTTCGCCGCCTGAACTGGCCGAGGATCTGGGCGCCTGGATGGCGCAACTCGCGCCGATGCGACGGCTTCTGCGTTTCGCCGGCAGCGACTTCGCCGCCTTCATGATGAGCCTTGAGGAGATACGGGAGCGCGGCCAGATGGTGGTCCATCGGCTCAGGCTGCCGGTGCTGTCGGTCATGCCCACTGCTTCTGGGTGGGAGATCCGGTCTTCGTGCGATCCCTTGTGGCTGCATGCCGTGGCCGGGATGCTGCATGCCATGGCCGACGATTACGGGGTGCTCGCGGTTATCGAGGTGGCAGGCGGGCGGGTCTTGGTCGATGTTCCGGTGGTCGATTTCAACGCCGGCCGGCCCTTCTCGATCAGCGATCCGACCGTGGGGGCCGCATGACGCTGGCAGAGGCTGCGCTGATGCTGATGCCGATGCACCTGCATCTGGATGCGCATGGGCAGATCCTGTCGGCAGGCCCGACCCTGCGGCGAATCGTCGGCGCGGCGGAAACCTTTGACGCGGCGTTCGAGCCTGTCGGCGCCGACGCCTCGACCCCGCTTTCCGGGCTGGCCGAGGCCGAGCGGGTGTTCCTGCGCGTCCGGTCCTCGCCGGGCCAGATCCTGCGCGGGCGTGCGGTAGGAATTGCGGGAGGTGGGCTGCTGCTGAACCTCGGGCTGGGCATCGGCCTTGTCGATGCCATCCGCCGCCATGACCTGACCGACCGCGATTTCGCCCCGTCGGATCTGGCGATGGAGTTCCTGTTCCTGCACGAGGCCAACGGCGCCATGACGCAGGAACTGTCGCGTGCCAACAGCCGCCTGGTCGCCGCCCGGACCCGCGCCGAAGCCGAGGCTTTCACCGATCCGTTGACCGGGCTTTACAATCGCCGCGGCCTGCAACTGGCCTTCGAGGCGCTGCGGCAAGGGGCCATGCACAGCGATCCGCACCACTTCGCGCTGATCGTCATGGACCTCGACCATTTCAAGCCCCTGAACGACAGCTTGGGTCATGCTGCGGGGGACGAGATGCTGCGGCAGGTCGCGGCCAGCCTGCGGGCCATCGTCCGCGAGGTCGACACGGTCGCGCGGACCGGAGGCGACGAGTTCGTTCTGCTGCTGCCGGGCTTGTGCGATCCCGCCGTGCTTGAGGCGATGGGCCGCCGCATCATCCAGCGGATCGAAACGCCGGTGGAGATCGCCGGAACGCTCAGCCGCGTATCGACCAGCCTGGGAGTCGCGATTTCATCCCGTTATCAGCGGATCACCTGGGCACGGATGGAGGCCGACGCCGACGCCGCGCTTTATGCCGCCAAGCACGCCGGCCGTGGCTGCACCCGCATCGCCGCCGGAGAGGAGAATGCGCCGGGGCGCAGGGCCGGAAAGAAGGATCGGCGATGACCGGATCGTCCGTTATTTCCAAAGCGCGCCGGTCGTCCTGCCGTTCCCGCAGCTTGGCGGGTTGAGGGCCATGGCCGCCGGGGCGCCTCAGGCACCGGCCCGCAGCACCTCGCCCAGCGTGCCGATCAGCTCGTCGATCTCCGCCTCGGTGATGATCAGCGGCGGGGACAGGGCGATGATGTCGCCGGTCACACGGATCAGGATGCCGGCCTCGAAGGCGCGCAGGAAGGCGTCGAAGGCGCGCTTGCCGGGCTGGCCCTCGACGGGCGCAAGCTCGACGGCGCCGATCAGGCCCATGTTGCGGATGTCCACGACATGGGGGTGGTCGGCCAGCCCGTGCAGCGCCTGCTCCCAATACGCCTCCAGTGACGCGGCCCGCGTCAGCAGCCCGTCTTCCGCATAGGTTTCCAGCGTCGCAATGGCTGCCGCCGAGGCGATGGGGTTGCCGGAATAGGTGTAGCCGTGAAACAGTTCGATCACATGCTCCGGCCCCTGCATGAAGGCGTCGTGGATCGACCCCGAGGTCAGCACCGCCCCCATCGGGATCACGCCGTTCGTCAGCCCCTTGGCGCAGGTGATCATGTCCGGCACCACCCCGAAATGCTGCGCCGCGAAGGGGGAACCCAGGCGGCCGAAGCCGGTGATGACCTCGTCGAAGATCAGCAGGATGCCGTGCTTTCGGGTGATTTCGCGCAGGCGTTCCAGGTAGCCCCTGGGCGGCAGCAGGACGCCGGTGGACCCCGCCATCGGTTCCACGATCACCGCCGCAATGGTGTCGGCGCCGTGCAGGGCGACGATGCGTTCCAGTTCGTCCGCCAGATGCGCGCCATGTTCGGGCTGCCCCCGCGTCATGCGGTTTTCCGGCAGATGCGTGTGCGGCAGGTGGTCCACCCCCGCCAGAAGCGAGCCGAAGACGCGGCGGTTGTTCACGATCCCGCCCACGGAAATCCCGCCGAAGCCCACGCCGTGATAGCCGCGCTCGCGCCCGATCAGGCGGGTCCGGCTGCCCTCGCCCCGCGCGCGGTGATAGGCCAGCGCGATCTTCAGCGCCGTGTCCACCGCCTCGGAACCCGAGTTGGTGTAGAAGACATGCTCCATCCCCTCGGGGGCGATGTCCACAAGGCGGTTGGCCAGTTCGAAGGCCGTCGGGTGGCCCATCTGGAAGGCCGGCGCATAGTCCAGCGTCCCGGCCATGTCGCTGATCGCCTGGGTGATCCGGGGCCGCGTATGGCCTGCGTTGCAGCACCACAGGCCCGCCGTGCCGTCCAGCACCTGCCGCCCGTCGGCGGCGGTGTAGTGCATGTCCTTGGCGGCCACCAGCATCCGGGGCGCCTGCTTGAACTGGCGGTTCGCCGTGAAGGGCATCCAGAAGGCGTTGAGGTCGTTCGGGGCGGGATTGCGGTCCAAGGCCATGGGCATGCTCGTTCGGATGGGGGTCGCAGGACGCTAGCACGGGGCAGGGTGCAGTCAAGCGCGGGCTTGCCAATCCATTCGGCCCGCACCAAATATCGCGCCGCTGCTCATGAGGGCGATTCGATGTCCGAGCCTGCCGCCGCCGACCTGCGCGACCCCGAACCTTCCGACACTCACCCCCCGTCCGATGCGCTTGGCGCGGGGCTGGTGCTGGCCTGCCTTGGCGTCGTTTTCGGCGACATCGGCACCTCGCCGCTTTACGCCCTGCGCGAGTCGCTGGTCCACGCGCATGAACATGGCATGGCGGAAACGGCGGTGATCGGCATCGTGTCGATGCTGTTCTGGACGGTGATGCTGATCGTGACGCTGAAATACGTCACCCTTATCCTGCGCGCCGACAACAACGGCGAGGGCGGCACCCTGTCGCTGGTCGCCAAGGCGCAGGGCGCGCTGGGCGGGCGGCGGGCCTGGTGGCTGTATCTGACCGGCATCGTCGGCGTCTCGCTGTTCTTCGGCGATGCGATGATCACGCCTGCCATGTCGGTGATGGCCGCGATCGAGGGGATGGAGCTGGTCGTCCCCCATGCCTCGGATTGGGTGGTGCCGGTCACGCTGGTGATCGTGATCGCGCTGTTCTGGGTGCAGCGGTCCGGGACCGAGGCAGTGGCGCGGCTGTTCGGCCCGGTGATGTTGCTGTGGTTCGGGGTGATGGGCGTGCTGGGCGCCTCGCACATCCTGGACGACGCGCGAATCCTGCAGGCGCTGAACCCGCTGCGCGCGGCTGGCTTCATCGCCGACAACGGATACGGGGCGCTGCCGGTCATGGGTTCGGTCTTCCTGGCGGTGACGGGGGCCGAGGCGCTTTACGCGGACATGGGGCATTTCGGGCGCCGTCCGGTCAGGATCTCGTGGCTGTGGATCGTGCTGCCGGCGCTGACGCTGGCCTATGCCGGGCAGGGCGCGATGGTGCTGTCGCACCCGGAACGGGCGGCGAACCCCTTCTTCCTGATGGCGCCAAACTGGTTCCTGCTGCCCTTGGTGCTGCTGGCGACCGCGGCCACGGTGATCGCCAGCCAGGCGGTGATCTCGGGCGCCTTCTCGGTCGCGCAGCAGGCGGTGCAGCTTGGGCTGGTGCCGCGGCTGGAAATCCAGCACACCTCGGACCGGCAGGCGGGACAGATCTACCTGCCGCGCGTCAACACGATCCTGATGGTCGGGGTCTGCGCGCTGGTGCTGGCCTTCGGATCATCGTCGCGGCTGGCCAGCGCCTATGGCATCGCGGTGACGGGGGACATGGTCATCACCTCGGTCCTGGCGATCGTCGTCTTCCGCTATGCCTGGGGCTGGCGCTGGCCGGTGGTGCTGGCGATCATGCTGCCGATCCTGGGGATCGAGCTGGTCTTCCTTTACGCGAACCTGCTGAAGGTGCCCGACGGGGGCTATATCCCGCTGCTGTTCGCCGCCGTGGTCATCACCTTCATGGGCGTCTGGATGCGCGGGACGCAGATCATCCAGCACCGGCTGTCGGCCGAGGCCATCGCGCTGGATTTCCTCGCCGCCAAGCTGGAAGCCAGCCCGCCCACCATCGTGCCCGGCACGGCGGTGTTCCTGACCGCGGACCCCTCCTTCGCGCCGCCCGCCTTGATGCACAACCTCAAGCACAACCGCGTCCTGCATGAACGCAACTACATCGTGAAGGTCGAGACCGCGACCACCCCCACCGTGCCTGACGCGGATCGCTTCCGCATCGAGGCGGTGACGCCCCGATTCTGGCGGCTGCGGCTGCGCTTCGGCTACATGGAGCAGCCGAACGTTCCCCGCGCGCTGGCGCTGGGCCGGGCGCAGGGCCACCGGTTCGAAGTGATGAGCACGTCCTATTTCCTCAACCGCCGCTCGCTGAAGGTCGGCAAGGGGCGGATGATGCCGGTATGGGCCTCGCGGCTTTATGCGGGAATGTATCGCTCGGCCTCCGAGCCCACGAACTTCTACCGGCTGCCGACGAACCGGGTGGTGGAACTGGGCCAGCAGCTGAACATCTAGGCCCGTCCGCTCAGATCCGCGCGTAAACGTCGTCGTAGCGGATGATGTCGTCCTCGCCCAGATAGACGCCGGTCTGGACCTCGATCAGGACCATGGGCACCTTGCCGGGGTTCTCCATCCGGTGAACGGCGCCCAGAGGGACGTAGATCGACTGGTTTTCCGTCACCAGCGACACCTTGTCGTCCACCGTGACCTTGGCCGTGCCGCTGACGACGATCCAGTGTTCGGACCGATGGACATGGCTTTGCAGCGACAGCGCGGCGCCGGGGTGGACGACGATGCGCTTGACCTGGAAGCGCTCGCCCATCACCAGCGTCTCGAACCAGCCCCAGGGTCGGTGATCGCGCAGGAAGCTTTCCGCCTGCCGCGCGCCCTTGGACTTCAGCGCGGTGACGGCCTGGCGCACGTCCTGCGCGCGGTCCATGCCGGCCACCAGCACGGCGTCGCCGGTGGCGACCACCATCATGTCCTTCAGGCCGATGCCGACGACCTGCATGGCCTCGTCGTCGGAACGCAGCAGGACGTTGTCGCAGTCGATCGCGGTCGAGCGGGCGTCGGCGATGACGCCCCGCCACGCGGGGGCGTCCGCCTGCGCCTCGCGCCAGATCGCGTCCCAGCCGCCAAGGTCGGACCAGTGTTCCGCAAAGCGCACGACCGAAAGGTTGCCGGCCTTCTCCATCACCGCATAGTCGATGGAGAGATCCGGCAGCGTCTCCCACGGCTCGGGTGCAAGCCGCAGGAAGCCGAGGTCCTTCTTCGCCCCTGCCAGCGCCGCCTCGACGGGCTGCAGGAACTCGGGCGCATGGGCGCGGAAGGCCGCGATCATGCTGCGAGCGGTGAACAGGAAGATGCCCGCGTTCCAGAGGAACCGGCCCTCGGCCAGCATCGCGCGGGCGGTTTCGGCATCCGGCTTTTCGACGAAGCGGCGCAGGGGGGCGGGGCTGTCGCCGCTGTCGCCGTCGAGTTCGAGATAGCCGTAGCCGGTTTCGGGCCGGGTTGGCGCGATTCCAAAGGTCACGATTCGTCCATCCCGTGCCAGCGGCACCCCCTGATCGACGGCACGGCCGAAAGCTTCGGCGTCGGGAACGACATGGTCCGAGGGCGCGACCAGCATCAGCGCATAAGGATCGTTCGCCCCCAGATGCAGGGCCGCTGCAAGGATCGCCGGTGCGGTGTTGCGCCCCGCAGGCTCGATCAGGATGTCGGCAGGGGTGATTGCCACCTCGGCCAGTTGCTCGGTCACGATGAAGCGGAAGTCGGCGTTGGTCAGCACCAGCGGGTCGGCATAGCGGGGACCGGAGAGACGTTGCGCCGAGGCCTGGAACAGCGACCGTGCCCCGATCAGCGGGGCGAATTGCTTGGGGAAGGACTTGCGCGACACCGGCCACAGCCGCGTTCCCGAGCCACCGGACAGAAGGACGGGAATCACGCGGGTCATGGATGGTCCTTGGAATGAAATTGCGAATCGCAGGGGCAAGCCTAGGCGATGCGCAAGAAAGCGCCACCGTCCCTCGGAAAAGCAAAAGCCCGCAGGGATGCGGGCTTTCAGCGGGCCGTAGGGGAATGGCTCAGCCGCCCCAGGTGCGCAGCGGGCCGCAATCCATGTGCACGAAGTTCGAGCTGGAATACTTGCCGACGCCGCCTGCCCGGCACGCCGCCGCCGCCTTGTACATCTGGTTGACCGAGCGCGACTTGAGCCGCAGGTCGGCGGCCTTGCCGGTCATGTGCAGCGAGTTCCGGGCCACCCCGCCGCCGCGCGAGCGCAGCATCGCGTTGGTCTTGGGCGAGCGGTAGCCCGACAGCATCATGTAGGGTTCGTTGGTCTGCATCAGCCGGGCGCTGGCGGCTGCGATGTCCACCATGCGCGGGTCGATCCCGATCACCTGCCCCGTGCGCCAGTCGCGCATGAAGATGTTGATTTCATTCAGGGCGTCGCGGATATACCTGCCATCCGCCCAATACACGGCGTCGATGCTTTCGCCCGTCCGGCCCGAATACATCCGCACCCGTCGGTAATCGCCGGCGCCACGGACGACACCAAAGGCATTGGCCATCACCGGGGCCGCAGCGACCGTCGTCGCTGCGAACACGCCGAGAAGGCCGCGACGCGAGAATTCGAAACTCATGTTCAGATCCGCCTGTCCTGCGTTGTGCGTGCCATCGTTTGGCATGTCCGGGTTTCTCCCGGATTGGTTGAGAATATGTCACCGTGCCGTCGGTTGCGGAACTGTGAGTTCCTTGTGACGGCGATTCCGCGCCAGTATAGGCGAAAAATCGCCTATGACCCAAACTGAACCAGGGAAATACGGGGCTGGGTGTCGCGTCGGTGCAACGGGATCGGCAGAAATGCCGCGCTATTGCGGTTCAATCCGGGCACTCCCGCCCGGTAGGATAAGGTGCATTTCATGCGAGGATTGAATCGGTTGCTGCCATCCATGTCCTGTCTCGCGCGGATTGTCCGGGCGATTCTTCTTCCCGCCCTGCTGCCCGTGGCAGCACACGCGCAGGTTGCTCCATCGCCACGGCTGGAGTTCACGCCGGCAGAATGGGACTTGGCTCGCGGGGTCGCGCGCCAGCCGGAACTGGCGGCATGGTACGGCTCGACCGGGCTCGCCCCGATGTTCACCTCTGCCGATGCCGCGCCGCGCCGCGCCGCGCTGGTCGCGGCCGTGGGGCAGGCCGCCGCCCATGGCCTGCCCGACACCTATGGCGCCGACCGGCTGCTTGCGCTTGAAAACCGCACCGACCCGGTGGCCGAGATCGCATTCGCGCAGGTCTTCGCGGACTGGACCCATGATGTGGGCGGCGGCGTCCTCGACCCTCGCCGTGTCGATTCCGAGAACCGGCGAGAGGTGATCCGCGTCCCCACGGACGAGCTTCTCGCCCGCTTCGTCGCCGCGTCGGACCCTGCCGCGATGCTGGCCGGGGTGCCGCCGCAAGGCGCGCAATACCGGGCCCTGCAGGCGGCGCTTGCCGCGCAGATGGGACCCGTGGTGGGCGCGGATGTGCCGCACGTTCCGCCGGGCCTCTGGCGGGAAGGGATGCGCGACGCGGCGATCAGCCGGCTGCGGGCCCGTCTCGCCGCCCTGGGCTTTGCTGCGGACAGTCCTGACCCCGAGCTTTTCGACAGCGGCCTTGTCGCGCAGGTCGCCGCCTATCAGACCCGCGTCGGCCTGCATTCCGACGGCATCGCCGGCCCCCGCACGGTCGACCGCATGAACGGCGGCAGCGCGCCCCGTGACCTGCTGGTGGCACTTGAACGGATGCGCTGGCTGAACGGCCATGACCTGAACGCCCGCATGATCTGGGTGAACCTGCCCGAGTTCAACGTCCGCGTGATGGAGGGGGGCCATACCATCTATGAAAGCCGCGCGGTGATCGGCAAGGACAAGGACGACTGGCGCACGCCCGAGTTCTCGGACATCCTGCAGAACGTCGTCGTGAACCCGAGCTGGAACGTCCCGCGCTCCATGGCGATCCGCGACTACCTGCCGCGCCTGCAGCAGAACCGCCATGCGGTCGCGCATCTGGACGTGGTGGACAGCCGGGGCAGGGTGGTCGCCCGCGACGGCATCGACTTTTCCCGCTTCACGGCAAAGACCTTCCCCTATCGGCTGCGGCAGAAGCCCAGCGACGACAATGCGCTGGGCGAGGTCAAGTTCATCTTCCCGAACCCGATGAACATCTACCTGCACGACACGCCCTCGAAAGGGCTGTTCGGGGAACGCACCCGCGCCTTCTCCAACGGCTGCATCCGGGTGCAGAAGCCGGTGGACCTGGCGCATGTGCTGCTGGAAGGCGCGGTCGATGATCCCGCCGCGACCTATGCCCGCGCCCGGCAATCGGGGAACGAGCGGTTCCTCAAGACCCTGCCGCTGCCGGTGCATATCGTCTATTTCACCACCATCGCGGACGAGGATGGCGCGGTCCGCCATTTCCCGGATGTCTACGGCCGTGACGCGGCGGTCTGGGCCGCGCTGAAGGCGCGGGCGCCCGCCGGGGTGGAAACGGCGGCGCTTGCCGAATAGGACTGTTGCGCAAGGAGGACGTCCGATGACCATAACCCTGGCGGAACTGGCCGAGGCCCTTGGCGCGCGGTTTTGGGGCGACGGCGCGCTGCGGATCACCGGGGCGGCCGAGCCTGCTCAGGCCGGGCCGGCTGCGGACGGCAGCGCGGTGATCGCGACGGCGATGGCGCCGCAATATGCCTCTGCGCTGGCGCGGGGCGCGGCGGCGCTGATCTCGGAAGGCATGGACCCCGAGGCGATGGGCCTCGCCGGCGCGGTGATCGTGGCGCGCCCCCGGCTGGCGATGGCGGGGCTGACCCAGGCGCTGGACCGCGGCCCCCGGATCGCGCCCGGCATCCACCCAAGCGCCGTGATCGACCCCTCGGCCGAGATCGGCGAGGGCGCGGCCATCGGTCCCTTCGTCGTCATCGGCCCCGGCGTGCGGCTGGGCGCGCGGGCGCGGATCGACGCCCATGTGACCATCGGCGCGGATGCGGTGCTGGGCGATGACGCCCTGCTGCACGCGGGCGTCCGCATCGCCCATGGCGTGACCGCAGGCGCGCGGCTGATCGTTCAGCCCGGCGCCGTGATCGGCGGGGACGGCTTTTCCTTCGTCACCCCCGAAGTTTCGGGCGTCGAGGAAATCCGGCACACCCTCGGCCACCGGGGCGAGTTGCGCGAGCAGCATTGGGTGCGCATTCATTCGCTGGGCGGCGTAACCCTGGGCGATGACGTGGAAATCGGCGCGAACTCGACCATCGACCGGGGCACGATCCGGGCGACCTCGATCGGCTCGGGCACCAAGATCGACAGCCTCGTGCAGATCGGCCACAACGTCCGCATCGGCCGCGACTGCCTGCTTTGCGGAATGGCGGGGGTCGCCGGTTCTGCCCGGATCGGCGACCGGGTCGTGCTGGCGGGAAAGGCGGCGGTGAACGACAACATCTTCGTCGGCGACGACGTGATCGCGGGCGGCGCCAGCAACATCTTCACCAATGTCCCGGCCGGGCGGGTGATCCTCGGATCGCCGGCGGTGAAGATGGAAACCCAGATCGAGATCAACAAGGCCATGCGCCGGTTGCCGCGGATGGCCGCGCAATTCGCCGAACTGCAGAAGACCGTCACACGGCTGATGCAGAAGGATTGAAGAAAGCGCCCATGACCCAAAGCATTCACGACCGCATCGTCGCCATCATCGCCGAGCAGACGATGCTCGACCCCGAACAGATCACCCTTCAGGCGACGCCGGTGGACCTCGGCATCGACAGCCTCGGCCTGGTCGAGTCGATCTTCGCCATCGAGGAAGCCTTCGACATCGTCATCCCCTTCAATGCCAACGAACCCGACCAGTCGGACTTCGACGTCTCGTCGCTGGGCTCGATCATCGCCGCCGTCGAGAGGCTGGTGGCCGAAAAGGAATGAGTGCGCCAACCATGGCGGCGCCCCAGGGTCCGCGCCGGGTGGCAATCACCGGCATGGGCACGATCAATGCGCTGGGCCGCAACGTGCCCGAGACGCTGGAGGCCATGCGCGAAGGCCGCTGCGGCATCGGTGCACTGGACTTCCAGGATGTCGAGCGGCTTTCCGTCCGCATCGGCGCCCAGGTCCGTGGCTGGAACCCCGAGGCCTGTTTCAACCGCCAGCAGATCTCGCTTTACGACAGATTCACCCAGTTCACGCTGCTGGCCGCGAAAGAGGCGGTGGCCCAGTCCAGGCTGAACTTCCAGGGGGAACTCGGCCTCTGTTCCGGCGTGGTTCTGGGCACCGCGGGCGGCGGGCTGAACACTTGGGACAAAAATTACCGCGCCGTCTATGAGGAGGGAAAGAACCGCGTCCATCCCTTCGTGGTGCCGAAGCTGATGAACAACGCGGCCGCCAGCCATGTCAGCATGGAATTCAGCCTGCGCGGCCCGGCCTTCACGGTGGCGACGGCCTGCGCAAGCTCGAACCACGCGATGGGCCTTGCCTTCCAGATGGTCCGCTCGGGCGCGGCGCGGGTGATGCTGTCGGGCGGGTCCGAGGCGATGCTGTGCTTTGGCGGCATCAAGGCCTGGGAGGGGCTGCGCGTGATGTCCCGCGATGCCTGCCGCCCGTTTTCGGCCAACCGCAACGGCATGGTGCAGGGCGAGGGCGCGGGCGTCTTCGTCTTCGAGGACTGGGACCACGCGGCCGCCCGCGGCGCCGACATCCTGGCCGAGGTCGTGGGCTTCGCCATGTCGGCGGACGCGCAGGACATCGTGATGCCATCCGCGCAAGGGGCGGAACGCGCCATCCTGGGCGCGATGCGGGACGCGGGCCTGAACGCCGAAGATATCGGCTACATCAATGCCCATGGCACCGGCACGGCGGCCAATGACAAGACCGAATGCGCCGCGGTGGCCCATGCCTTCGGCCACCATGCCGACAAGCTGATGATCTCTTCCACCAAGGCCATGCACGGCCATGTCATCGGCGGCACCGGCGCGATCGAGCTTCTGGCCTGCGTCATGGCCTTGCGCGAGGGCATCATCGCCCCCACCATCGGCTATGAGGAACCGGACCCCGAATGCGCGCTGAATGTCGTCCCAAATGTCGCCCGCGAGGAGAAGGTGGGCGCGGTTCTGTCGAATGCCTTCGCTTTCGGCGGGCTGAACGCAGTGATCGCGCTCAAACGGGCATGACCTGCGCCCGGTCGAAACCTCGCATGGGTATTTGACCCAGAAAGAAGCCACGGGGTTGCGCCCCGGCCACCCCCGCCGGTCTGACGGGAACGGGATGTCTCACCACGATGGCCGGGGCGACTTCTCTCTGGGCGGTCATCGGCTCCCCAGCCTGTACCGCGATTCGGAAGATGCGGCAGAAATCCTGAGATCAGGTTAAGAGGCTTCTTTCTGGGTCAAATACCCATGCGGCCGTGACGAGGGCGCAAGCTCGCGTCTTTTCATCCGCGCGGTCATCGCTTATCCCCATGGCTGCAGACAAAGGACCCCGCTGATGGCCAGGATCACCTATATCGAATGGAACGGCACCCGGCACGAGGTCGAGGTGCGTCCCGGCATGACCGTGATGGAAGGCGCCCGCGACAACGGCATTCCGGGCATCGAGGCCGATTGCGGCGGTGCCTGCGCCTGTTCCACCTGCCACGTCTATGTCGCCCCCGAATGGGTGGACCGCCTGCCGCCCCGCGATCCGATGGAGGCCGACATGCTCGATTTCGCCTGGCAGCCCGACCCAGACCGCTCGCGCCTGACCTGCCAGATCAAGGTCACGCCGGAACTGGACGGGCTTGTCGTGCAGATGCCCGAGAAGCAGATCTGAGCCGGGCGAGGGCTGCGGCTTCGTTCTGACCGCCGCCTGAACCTGCCGCCGCCATCGCCGGGCTTCTTGCCGAGAACGGCTGCAACCTCACCGGCCGGGAGCAGTCTGAAGATGAAACGAGCCGCCACGTCTTCCTGAACGGCAGCCAAGCGTTCGTGTTCTCGGCAAGCCCCGGCCGCTATGCCTTGGAAGCTGCGGGCTGATCCCTCCGCCAGTTGGTCAGCAGCAGGTCGGCGAAGCCTTCCAGGGCGGCCGTGGCCTTGGTGTATTCATCCTCGTCGGGGTCGCCCACTTCCCACAGCGCAAGCTGCCGGTCCACGTAAAGCCGGGCGAGCCCATAGCTGAATGCGCGCGACACAAGCGACAGCAGCATCGGGTCCATGTCCGGGCGCAACTGGCCCTGATCGCGGGCGCGCGTCAGCATCGAGAGGGTCAGGTGCTGCAGCGCGTTGTGGTAACGGTTGACCTCTTCCTTGTCCAATGTGCCGCGGATCATCCGTGAGTTCAGCACCTGGAAATCGTTGCGGTTCTCGATCGCCCATTCGATGTAGGCGCGGCCCAGTTCCACCAATTGATGCGCGGGCGTCTGGTCCGACAGGCCGCTCAGCCGCCGGGTCAGGTGGTCAAGCTGCCGGCGCAGCGCGCTTTCCGCGATATTCTGCAGGACGGCTTCGGTCGAGGGAAGCAGGCTGCGGGCCACCGCGGGGTCGATGCCGGCTTCCGACGCCAGGCTGTCAGGCTCGCAGCAGGGCGGATCGGCCGTCACCAGCCGCTCGCAGGCAGCCCGCAGAAGGACGTCCATGGCCGATTCGCCGGGTTTCACCGGAGCTTTCCCCGCAAGTGACACAGATCAGTATGCGTCAACTTGGACGTGAACTGTTCCGATGACAATCAGCTTTCGGTACGCGCCTGACGTTTGCGTTCATGTGGGTCCAAGTGGCGCTTTCGCAGCCGCACGATCTTGGGTGTGACCTCGACCAGTTCGTCGTCGTCGACATAGGCGATCGCTTCTTCGAGGCTCATGCGCACGGGGGGTGTCAGCCGCACCGCCTCGTCCGTGCCCGAGGCGCGGACGTTGGTCAGCTTCTTGCCCTTCAGCGGGTTCACCTCGAGATCGTTGTCGCGGGAATGTTCGCCGATGATCATGCCTTGATAGACTTGTTCCTGCGCCCCGATGAACAGGCGGCCGCGTTCCTCGAGGTTCCACAGCGCGTAAGCCACAGACACGCCGTCCTCCATCGAGATCAGCACGCCCTGCCGCCGCCCCTGGATCGGACCCTTGTAAGGCGCCCAGTCGTGGAAGATGCGGTTCAGCACGCCGTTGCCGCGCGTATCGGTCATGAACTCGCCTTGATAGCCGATCAGCCCGCGGGAGGGCACATGGGCCACGATCCGGGTCTTGCCGTGGCCCGCCGGGCGCATTTCCACCAGATCGCCCTTGCGGTCGCCGGTCAGCTTCTCGATCACGACGCCGGTGTAGTCGTCGTCCACGTCGATGATGACTTCCTCGACCGGCTCCAGCCGCTCGCCGTTTTCGTCGCGGAAGATCACGCGGGGGCGGCTGATCGACAGCTCGAAGCCTTCGCGGCGCATGTTCTCGATCAGGACGCCCATCTGCAACTCGCCCCGGCCCGAGACGACGAAGGCCTCGCCGCCCGGCGTGTCCTCGACGCGGATGGCGACGTTGGTCTCGCCCTCGCGCATCAGCCGCTCGCGAATGACGCGGGACTGGACCTTGTTGCCGTCCCGGCCGGCAAGGGGCGAGTCGTTGATGCCAAAGGTCACGCTGATCGTGGGCGGGTCGATGGGCTTGGCCTGCAGCGGCGTTTCCACCTCGGGCGCGGCCAGCGTGTCGGCGACGGTGGCCTTGGACATCCCGGCGAGGGTCACGATGTCGCCGGCCACGGCTTCGCTAATGGCGGTCTGGGTCAAGCCGCGGAAGGCGAGGATCTTGGACACGCGGAACTGCTCGATCCGTTCGCCGTCGCGCGACAGCGCCTTCAGCGTGTCGCCCGCGCGGGCGGTGCCCGCTTCGACCCGGCCGGTCAGCAGGCGCCCGAGGAAGGGGTCCGCGCCCAGCGTCACCGCCAGCATCTGGAACGGCTCGTCCTTGCGGGCAAGCTGCGAAGGGGCAGGGACATGGCGCAGGATCAGGTCGAAAAGGGCACCCATGTCCTTCTTCGGCCCGTCCATGCTGTCGTCGGCCCAACCGTTCACGCCCGAGGCATAGACATGCGGGAAGTCCAGTTGCTCGTCGGACGCCCCAAGGTTGGCGAACAGGTCGAAGACTTCGTTCAGGGTCTGGTCGGGCTCGGCCGCGGGCTTGTCCACCTTGTTCAGCACGACAATGGGACGCAGCCCCAGCGCCAGCGCCTTCGAGGTCACGAACTTGGTCTGGGGCATCGGCCCCTCGGCCGCGTCCACCAGCAGGCAGACGCCGTCCACCATCGACAGGATGCGTTCCACCTCGCCGCCGAAATCGGCGTGGCCGGGGGTGTCCACGATGTTGATGCGGGTGCCCTTCCATTCGACCGAGGTCGCCTTGGCAAGGATGGTGATGCCGCGTTCGCGTTCGATGTCGTTGGAATCCATCGCCCGTTCGGCGACGGCCTGGTTCTCGCGGAAGCTGCCCGACTGTTTCAGAAGCTGGTCCACCAGCGTCGTCTTGCCGTGGTCGACGTGGGCGATGATGGCGATGTTGCGGATGTCCATGTCGGGGGCCTTGATGCGATTTCGGGCGCGGACTAACCCACGCAGCCCTCAAGCGCCACCCGCAAAAATATGGACGGGCCGCGCAATGGCGGCCCGTTCCGGTGCTGTTGCCGGTCTCAGCGGGGCCGCAGGGGCCGGTGGGTCAGCCCGCCCCAGATGCGGCCTTCGTCCCGCGCCTTGCCGCCCTTCTGCGCGCCGATGAAGGCCGCGGCCGCCGCGATCAGGGCCGAGGCCGCCAGCGCGAAGGCCGACAGCACGCCCGCGCGACGTGCGGTCTCGGCCGCCTCGACGGCCTGCTGGCGCAACTGCTCGGCCTGTGCCGCCGCCTCGTCGCGCAGCCGCTGCGCTTCGGCCTGCGCCTGATCGACCGCCTGCTGGGCATCGGCCCGTAACTGCTGGACAGACCCCACCGCCTGATCGATTCGGGCGCTGACCTCGGGCTGGCTCAGCGTCGTGCGCGCGGCGATGGCGCTTTCCAGATAGGCGCGATCCTGATCCGTGATTTCGCCCGTGCGGACAACATTGGCCATGATGTTGCCGACCTCGCTGCGGATCGCCTCGTTCGAGAACTGGTCGGGCGCCGCCGCCTCGCTGCGCAGCAGGTTGTCGGTGACATAGTCGATGGGGTTCGGCAGTCCCGGCAGGATCTCGCCGTCACCGCTGGCAGCCGCCGTTGCCCCTGTGCCGGCCGCAGCGCCGCCCAGCGCCTGCGCCGCGCCGCCGACCAGTTGGCCCGCGCCTTGCACCGCCCCACCCGCGACGGCGCCGACGCCCTGCGCAATGCCGCCGACAGCCGAGCCGGTCGCCTCGACCGCAGTGGCCGCAGCGGAACCGGCCGCGTTCAGCGCGCTGCCGATGGCGCTGGCCAGCATGATCGCCCCGAAGATGGTGCCGATGCCCCAGACGGCCAGCCCGTGGATGCCGTCGCGCGCCGCCGATTCCTCGGGCGACGCACCATCCACGCGGCGGCGCATCCGCCCGGCGATATAGCCGCCGGCCATGTAGGACAGCACCATTGTCACGACAACGAACAGTCCGGTCAGGATGACCGAGCCGAAGCCCAGCCCCTCACCGGCCCGGGCCGAGATCGAGCCCAGACCTACTCCTGCGCCGAATGCGGCGAAGACAACCGAAAGGGCGGCCGCGACAACGGCGCCTGCCAGGATCGCGCCCCAATCGACATAAGACCTGTCGGACGCGACCGCGGGCGCACCGGCGGCGCGGATG
Source organism: Paracoccus sp. MC1854 (assembly GCF_014164635.1). Taxonomy (NCBI): domain Bacteria; kingdom Pseudomonadati; phylum Pseudomonadota; class Alphaproteobacteria; order Rhodobacterales; family Paracoccaceae; genus Paracoccus; species Paracoccus sp. MC1854. The sequence goes on from NZ_JACJFU010000006.1 coordinate 66,239, forward strand.
CGCTGCTCTTCCCGGTCCATCAGCGCAGCCCGAGCAACGAGAGGATGAACAGGACGACGACGACCAGGCCGACCAGATAGATGATGGAGTTCATGTCCGATATTCCCTTGCTTACGAGAGACCTGCTTTCGGAAACGCCAACGGCGCCGGACAGGCGCGGGTTCCGCAGGGCAGGGCAAACAGGGAATGGTGGCGCACCCGACAGGATTCGAACCTGTGACCTCTGCCTTCGGAGGGCAGCACTCTATCCAGCTGAGCTACGGGTGCAGTCGGGTCCGTTTAGTGCAAGGCCCGCCGCCTCGCAAGCCCCGATGAAGGGCAGGGCCATCAAGGCTTGCAATCGGGCCGCTTTGCGCCTATCTGGCGCGCACTTCACAGGCGAGGGCGGGCCTTGGGCGGGAGACATCCGCCAAGGTCCACCGGTTGGGGGAAACCCCTGATCCCTCGTCCCAGGCGCAAACCGGAAAGGAAACGATATGGCGCTTCCCGAATACTCCATGCGTCAGCTCTTGGAAGCTGGCGTTCACTACGGTCACCAGACCCAGCGCTGGAACCCGCGGATGGCCGAATACATCTACGGCGACCGCAACGGCATCCACATCCTCGACCTGACGCAGACCGTCCCGATGCTGGACCGCGCTCTGCAGGTGATCCGCGACACCGTGGCCAAGGGCGGCCGGGTGCTGTTCGTCGGCACCAAGCGGCAGGCGCAGCGCTCGGTGGCGGATGCGGCCGAGAAATCGGCGCAGTTCTACATGAACCACCGCTGGCTGGGCGGCACGCTGACCAACTGGAAGACGGTTTCCCAGTCGATCCAGCGCCTCAAGCAGCTGGACGAGGCGATGGCCGCCGGTGCTGAAGGGCTGACCAAGAAGGAACGCTTGGGGATGGAGCGTGAGCAGGCCAAGCTGCAGGCAAGCCTGGGCGGCATCCGCGACATGGGCGGCCTGCCGGACCTGCTGTTCGTGATCGACGTGAACAAGGAAGACCTGGCCGTTCAGGAAGCCAACAAGCTGGGCATCCCGGTTGTGGCCATCGTGGACACCAACTGCTCGCCCAAGGGCATCGAACACGTGATCCCCGGCAACGACGACGCGGCCCGAGCCATCGCGCTGTATTGCGACCTGGTTGCCCGCGCGGCGCTGGACGGGATGACCGCGCAGATGGGCGCTGCCGGCGTCGATCTCGGCGCGCTGACCGACGCCCCGGTCGAGGAGTTCGACGGCATCGAGGCGGAAGAGCCCGCGGCCGAGCAGACCGCCGACGCCTGATCGGCCCGTCATCACCAGACTTTCATCAGGCGGGGATATGCCCCGCCTGACCTGTTCCAAGATCAAGGGAGACACCCACATGGCTATCTCGGCCGCGATGGTGAAAGAGCTGCGCGAGACGACCGGCGCGGGTATGATGGACGCCAAGAAGGCGCTTCAGGAAACCTCGGGCGACATGGAAGCCGCGGTTGACTGGTTGCGCACCAAGGGCTTGGCAAAGGCCGCCAAGAAATCCGGCCGCATCGCTGCCGAAGGGCTGGTCGCCGTCGCCGTCGAAGGCGGCAAGGGCGTGGCGGTCGAGGTGAACTCGGAAACCGACTTCGTCGCCAAGAACGAAGCGTTCCAGTCGATGGTCCGCGACATCGCGCAGACCGGCCTGACCGTGGATTCGACCGAAGCACTGGCGGCGGCACAACTGAACGGCACGCCCGTCGGCGAGGTCGTGACCGAGGCCATCTCGCGTATCGGTGAGAACCTGACCCTGCGCCGCATGGTCACGGTTTCGGGCGAGAACGTCGTCTCTTACGTCCACAATGCCGCTGCCCCGAACATGGGCAAGATCGGCGTTCTGGTCGCGTTGAAGGGCGATGCCGCCAAGGCGCAGGAGATCGGCAAGCAGATCGCCATGCACATCGCCGCGACCAATCCGCTGTCGCTGTCCGAATCGACCATGGACCAGACGCTGCTGGCGCGCGAGCTTGAAGTCCAGACCGCCAAGGCGATGGAAGAAAATGCCGCTTCGGCCAAGCCGAAGCCCGAAGCAGTGATCCAGAACAACATCATCCCAGGCCGGATGAAGAAGTTCGTGGCGGAAAACACCCTGCTGGGCCAGTCCTTCGTCATCAACCCCGAGGTCACGGTCGAACAGGCCGCCAAGGACGCGGGCGTCGAAGTGTCGGCTTACGCCCGCGTCGCCGTGGGCGAGGGCATCGAGAAGAAAGAGGAAGACTTCGCCGCCGAGGTCGCCAAGACCCTCAAGGGCGCCTGAGCTTTCCTCATGGCTGACAGGGCCGGTTCTTCGGAGCCGGCCCTTTCCATGGCAGAGGCCGGCTATCCGCGTGCGGTCGGGATGGATGCCTTTCGGACCTGTGCCGCAAGTTCCGGTTTTTCCATTCCTGATGGCTCCTGCCCATGCATAACCCTTATGCGGCAGCGGCTTCCAGGGTCTTTCCCCGCCGCTCACGCAGCCTGACGTTCCTGCGACCTAAGGCTGATCATTCTTCGCCCCGGTTGACACAGGCCCTTCGCGCGCCCACGTTTTGACTCATATGCCACCTACCGAGGAGATGACGTATGATCTGGTCAAAGCCCAAGGCGCGCGAAGTGAAGTGCGGGATGGAAATCAACATGTACGGTCCGGCCGAGGACGACCGCGACGCCCGCGACGTTCTCTGACGCCCGCCAAGGGATGAAGCTGAGAATACTTGGGGCAGCCGCCGGAGGGGGGCTGCCCCAATGGAATTGTGGCTGCACGAACTGCAACGACGCGCGAACCGGACGCATCGCGGCGATGACGCAATCCTCGGTCGCACTGTCCTCGGGTGGGCAGAGCGTGGTCCTGAACGCCTCGCCGGACATCCGGGCGCAGCTTGACGCCTGCGGCCTGCATCCCCCGGATTTGCGCGGCAGTCCGGTGAAGGCAGTGGTGCTGACCAATGGCGACGTGGATCACGTCGCGGGCCTGCTGAATCTGCGGGAAAGCACGCCCTTCACCGTCCATGCGACCTCCGAGACGCTGCAGATTCTCGACCAGCCGATCTTCCGGGTGCTGAACCCGGACCATGTGGACCGCTCGACCATCGAGCTTGAAAAGCCCTTTGCCCCCCTCTGCGGCCTGACCGTCACCGCCTTCGCCGTGCCCGGCAAGGTGGCGCTGTATCTTGAGGAAGGCGAGCCTGACACCGCGCTGATGGGCGAGCAGACCGTCGGCCTCATGCTTGAGGCCGTAGGCCGACGCCTCTTCTACATCCCCGGCTGCGCGCAGGTGACGGACGAGCTTCTGGCGCGCCTGCAGGGCGCGGACCTGCTGCTGTTCGACGGCACCGTCTGGGCGAATGACGAGATGTCGCGCACCGGCACCGGCGCCAAGACCGGCGCCCGCATGGGCCATCTGCCGATGTCGGGCGAGGGCGGCAGCATCGCCCGGCTGGCGGGCCTGACCGGCACCCGCCGCATCTTCGTCCATATCAACAACACCAACCCCGTGCTGCAGCCCGGATCGGCTGAACGGGCCGAGATCGGGAAGGCCGGCTGGGAACTCGCCCATGACGGGATGGAGATCACGCTATGAACGATGTCACGCCCAACCGTTCCGCCTTTGAATCCCGCCTGCGCCGCATCGGGGCCGAGCGGTATCACGACAAGCACCCCTTCCACACGCTGCTGCATTCAGGCGGCTGCACCATCGATCAGGTCCGGGCCTGGGTCATCAACCGCTATTACTATCAGTCGCGCATCCCGATGAAGGACGCAGCCTTCATGAGCCGCGTCGAGGACCATGACCTGCGCCGCGCCTGGCGCTCGCGGATCGAGGATCACGACGGCACCGCCGAACAGCCGGGCGGCATCTGGCGCTGGCTGCGGCTGGCCGAAGGCGTGGGGCTTGACCCCGATTACGTGGCTTCGACCCGCGGCGTGCTGCCCGCGACGCGCTTTGCCGTGGATGCCTATGTCCGCTATGTCCGCGAACAGCCGCTGCTGGCGGCGGTGGCCTCGTCTCTGACGGAATTGTTCGCGCCCGCGATCCACGAACAGCGCATCAGTGGGCTGCTCGCGCATTACGATTTCGCCAATCCGCAGACGATCAGCTACTTCCAGCACCGGCTGACCGAGGCGCCCAAGGACGTGGCCTTCGGGCTTGCTTGGGTGCTGGACCATGCCCGCACCGAAGAGCAGCAGGAGATGGCCGCCGCCGCCCTGACCTTCAAGACGGACGTGCTGTGGGCGCAACTCGACGCGCTGCATTCGGCCTATGTCGCGCCCGGCCGCATCCCGCCGGGCGGCTGGCAGCCCGGTGAGGGGCTGCTGGAGGACGCCGGATGACACCCGCCGACCGTCCTTTCCTGCCCCGGGGAGTGCGGTTGCACCATGACCGCGTGCGCGACATGCCGGTCCTGCTGGGCCCTGAAACCGCGCTGATGCTCGATCAGGTGGGGCAGGCGGTGCTGGCCGAGGTTGACGGGACGCGCGACATCGCCACAATCAGCGCAGCCCTTGCGGAACGCTATGCCGCGCCGGTCGAGATGATCGAGGCCGACGTGATCGAGTTCCTCGACGATATGGCCGCGCGCCGGCTGGTGGAGGCGACATGACCGTAGTGCATCCCATACCCGTCCCCGTCCGGCAGGTCCGGCCGCGCCCCGATCCGCCGCTGGCGATGCTGGCGGAACTGACCCATCGCTGCCCGCTGTCCTGCCCCTATTGCTCGAACCCGCTGGAACTGACCGCGCGGGAACGGGAACTGACGACGGACCAATGGGCCGGGGTCTTCCGGCAGGCGGCCGACATGGGCGTCCTGCAACTTCATATCTCGGGCGGGGAACCGGCCTCGCGTCCCGACCTCGTCCAGATCGTCGCGGCGGCGCGCGAGGCGGGGCTTTACACGAACCTCATCACCTCGGGGATCGGGCTGACGGGCAGGCGACTGGACGAACTCGACGCCGCCGGGCTGGACCATGTGCAGTTGTCCGTTCAGGGGGTGAACGCCGGAATCGCCGACACGGTCGGCGGCTACAAGGGCGGCTTTGACCGCAAGATGATGGTCGCGGCGGAAATCGCCCGGATCGGCTTTCCGCTGACGATCAACGCAGTGATGCATCGTCATAACCTTGGCGACCTGCCGCAGACCATCGCGCTGGCGCATGATCTTGGCGCCCGGCGGATCGAGATCGCCTGCGTCCAGTTCCAGGGCTGGGCGCTGAAGAACCGCTCGGCCCTGCAGCCCACGCGGGAACAGGTGGACGAGGCCAAGCGCGTGGTCGCGCAGGCGAGGGTGGATTATGCGGGCAGGCTCGCCATCGACTTCGTGCCACCGGATTACTTCGCGGATTTCCCAAAGGCCTGCATGAACGGCTGGGGCTCGACCGGGCTGAACGTCACGCCCGAGGGCAAGGTGCTGCCCTGCCACGCGGCCGAGATCATTCTGGGGCTGACCTTCCAGAACGTCCTGACGACTCCGCTGGCCGAGATCTGGAACGACGGCCCCGCCTTCAACGCCTTCCGCGGCACCGACTGGATGCCGGACCTCTGCCAGACCTGCGAGCGCCGCGACATCGACTTCGGCGGCTGCCGCTGTCAGGCGATGGCGATTGCCGGCGACGCGCGGGCGACGGACCCTGTGTGCCGCCGCTCGCCCCATCGCGCGGCACTCGACGCGCTGATCGAGGCCGAGACGAGCGCCCCGGCGCCTGCCTTCGAATACCGGCGGATGCCGCGTTAGCGGCTGCGGCGGGTGGCCGCCAGCAGGCGGGCATGGCCGAGGGTGAACAGCCCGAAAGCCGCGATCCATGACAGGCCCGACAGTATGACAAGGGCATCGTAGGCTGCAAAATCCGCCGCCGCCCGCGCCACGGCCGCCAGCATGATGGCGATGAAGCTGAGGGTGGCAGTCAGGTCGGCGTCGGTCTCCGCGCCGGTGTGGCTGCGGCTGGCGCGGGTCATCACAGCCAGCATCTCGCCCCCGATGGCGCCGATGGCGAAGACATGCAGGGCTGCGGCATGGCTCATCCAGCCCGCTGCGGCTGCGCTGATGGCGGCAAAGCCTAGGGCGACCATCAGGTAGCCGCCGTGCAGCGCCAGAACCATCGGCTCGGTGACGTGCCAGCCCCTCCAGCGGAGAAGCCGCATAAGGTTCAGCGCGGCGCCAGCAAGGGCTGCCAGCATGAGGACCTGGTTTTCAGGCCAGCCAACCCACAGGACCAATGCCGCCAGCGAAACCGCAACCGTCACCGTATCGAAGCGGTCGGCGGGCGCGGGCCGTGCCGCCCGCTTCATCCGGGCAAGCCAGTTGCGGGTGAAGCTCGGCGTGATCCGCCCGCCGACGATCAGGATCAGGGCGATGAAGCCCGCCACCGCGGCCCTTGCGGCAAGTCTCGGGTCGCCGCCTCCAAGCACGGCCGCGTGAAAGCCGATGTTGGCAAGGGCGATCAGCGCCACCAGCCCGACGATCTTGAGGTCGCGCCATTTGCGACCTGCGACGATCTCTCTCAGGAAGACGGCCGCCATGACCGGCAGGAACAGCGCCTCGACCGCAACCGAAAGCCACAGCGCATCCAGCGGAAAGGTCAGCATCAGCCTTCCCGCCAGCCACAGCGCCGCGAGCGCCATCAGCGGCGGACCCGAAACCGGCATCCGCCCTGTCCAGTTCGGCACCGCCGTCATCAGGTATCCCGCCAGCACCGCCGAGGCGAAGCCGAAGAGCATCTCGTGCATGTGCCAGTTCGCGGCCCCGTAGGCTCCGCCCGGTTCCGCAACCCCGTCCAAGGCCGCGATCCACAGCGCCATCGCCGCAACGGCCCACAGCCCGGCTCCCAGGAAGAACGGCCGGAACCCGTAGGAGAACAGCACCGGCCCGGTATCGGCCAGCCCTCGCGGGATACCGCCCGGCCGACGCGGGGGTGATGTCGTCGCCATGATCCGCTTGTCCGTGATTGTCGGCAGGCACCATCGACCTGTGGCGACAGCGGCACAAGCCGCTCAGCCAGCGTTCTGCGCCCGCCGCATCTGCCATTGCCGGCGCAGGAAGGCCGTGATGAAACCCGCCGTCAGGACCAGGATGATCGTCGGGGCGGGGGCGCTGTCGAGGAAGAAGCTGGCGTAGACCCCCGCCAGCATCCCGCTCATGCAGACCGCCACTGCCACGACCAGCATCCGCCCGAAGCTGCGGGCCAGCAGGAAGGCGATGGCCCCCGGCGCGATCAGCAGACCGACGGCGAGGATCAGGCCAGTCGCCGTCAGCGTCGCCACGATGGTCAGCGACAGGATCGTGAGCAGCCCGTAGTGCAGCAGCCCGACCCTCAGCCCCGAGGCCCTCGCCTGCGCCGGGTCGAAGGCGTGCAGCATCAGGTCCTTCCACTTCAGCGCCAGCGCCGCCGTGACGAAGACCGATATCAGCCCCGCCGTCCACAGGTCGCCCGGCTGCACCCCCAGCATGTTGCCGAACAGGATATGATCCAGATGCACGTCCGAGGTGATCGCCGTGTAAAGCACGATCCCCAGTCCGAACATGCCGGAAAAGACGACGCCCATCACCGTGTCCTGCTTCACCCGGCTGTTCTCGGCCAAGTAGCCGGTCGCCACCGAGGTGAGCATTCCCGCCGCGAAGGCGCCCAAGATCAGCGGCAGGCCAAGGACATAGGCCAGCACGATCCCCGGCAGCACCGCATGGCTGACGGCATCCCCCATCAGCGCCCAGCCCTTCAGCACCAGAAAGCAGGACAGCAGCGCCGTCGGGACCGAGACGATCAGCGCGATCAGGAAGGCGTTCTGCATGAAGCCGAACTGAAAGGGGGCAAGCAGCGTCTCGATCACGATGCGCCCCTTGCGCGGGCGCGGGCGGCCAGCAGCCCGTGCTTGGGCGCCCAGACGAAGGCGGCAAGGAACACCAGCGTCTGCAGGCAGACGATGATTCCCCCGGTCGCGCCGTCAAGGAAATAGCTGAGATAGGCGCCCAGGAAGCTCGTGGCCGTGCCGATGGCGACCGACAGCGCGATCAGGCGCGGAAAGCGGTCGGTCAGCAGATAGGCGGTCGCGCCGGGCGTCACCACCATGGCGATGACGAGGAAGGCGCCGACCGTCTGCATCGCCGCCACCACGCAGGCCGACAGCAGCACGAAGAACACGCCCTTCAGCAGACCGGGACGCAGGCCGATGGACCGGGCATGGGCCTCGTCGAAGAAGACCACCATCAGGTCCTTCCACTTCGCCAGCAGCACCGCCAGCGAGACGAAGCCGATGATGGCAAGCTGCACCGTATCGCCGGGCGTGATCGCGAGGATATTGCCCATGGTGATCGTCTGGACCGAGATCGCGACAGGGTTCAGCGAGACCATGAACAGCCCCAGCCCGAAGAAGCCGGTGAAGATCAGCCCGATCACCACGTCGGGCTTCAGCCCCGAGCGGTCCGACAGGAACAGCATCGCCGCAGCCGCCAGCCCGCCCGAGATGAACGCCCCAAGTGCAAAGGGCAGCCCCAGCATGTAGGCCCCGGCGACTCCCGGCACGACGGAATGGGACAGCGCATCCCCGATCAGCGACCAGCCTTTCAGCATCAGGTAGGCCGACAGGAAGGCGCAGACTCCGCCGACCAGCGCCGAAACCCACATGGCGTTGGTCATGTAGCCGTAGGCAAAGGGCTCCAGCAGGATCATGCGTCCTCGGCCCTTTCGCGTATCTGGGTGCGGTTGTCATAGCGCACCAGCGGGCGTTCGTCGTCCGTCAGGATGGTGACGTGGCGCGGATCGTCGTCGTCATGCAGCGCCTCGCCGCCCAGCGTGAAATGCCGCAGCACGCCGCCGAAGGCGCGTTCGAGGTTTTCCCGCGTGAAGGTCGTCTCGGTCGGGCCATGCGCCAGCACGGTGCCCTTGACCAGCACCACGCGGTCGCAGAACTCGGGCACCGAGCCGAGATTGTGGGTCGAGACCAGCATCACGCGCCCCTCGTCCCGCAACTCGCCCAGAAGCTGGATAATCCGGTCCTCGGTGCCCACGTCCACGCCGGTGAAGGGTTCGTCCAGCAGGATCACCCGCCCGTCCTGCGCCAGTGCGCGGGCAAGGAAGACGCGCTTCCGCTGCCCGCCCGACAATTCTCCGATCTGGCGATGGCGCAGGTCCGCCATGCCGACGCGGGCCAGCGCCTCATCCACCGCCGCGCGGTCCTTGGCAGAGGGGCGTCGCAGGAAGCCCATGTGACCATAGCGGCCCATCATCACCACGTCCTCGACCAGCACCGGGAAGGTCCAGTCCACCTCCTCGGCCTGCGGGACATAGGCCACGAGGTTGCGCCGCAGCGCCTCGCGCACGGTCAGCCCCAGCAGCCGGATCTCGCCCGACGCGACGGGGACAAAACCCATGATCGCCTTGAACAGCGTGGATTTGCCGGCGCCGTTCACGCCGACCAGCGCCGTGACCGTCCCCTGCGGGATCTCGAAGGACGCATGGCGCAGCGCCGTGTGGCCGTTGCGATAGGTCACCGTCACGTCACGCGCGACGATGCCGGGGTCTTTCGCAGGCGACATGGGGGGCATCTGTCAGTCCTGTTCCGCGATCCCGGCGGTCAGCCCGTCCGCGATGGTCTGCGCGGTGACGCGCATCAGGTCCAGATAGCTCGGCACCGGCCCATCCGGTTCCGACAGGCTGTCCACGTAAAGCACGCCGCCGTACCGGGCGCCGGTCTCGCGGGCGACCTGCTCGGCCGGCGCCTGGCTGACGGTGCTTTCGCAGAAGACGGCCGGGATGTCGTTCTCGCGCACGCCGTCGATCACCTGCCGGACCTGACGGGGCGTGCCCATCTGGTCGGCGTTGATCGGCCAGAGATACAATTCCTTCATCCCGAAGTCCCGCGCGAGGTAACTGAACGCCCCCTCGCAAGTCACCAGCCACCGCCGCGGTTCCGGGATCGCCGCGATCTGCGCCTTCAGGGGTTCCAGCGCGGCGGTCAGTTCGGCCTTGTAGCCTTCGGCATTGGCCGCATAGGTCGTTGCATTCGCCGGATCGACCCCGGCCATGGCGGCGGCGATGTTGTCCACGTAGATCAGCGCGTTGGCGGGGCTCATCCAGGCATGGGGGTTGGGCCTGCCCTCGTAGTCGCCGCTCGAGATGGGCATCGGCGCGATCCCATCGCTGACCGTGGCCGAGGGCACGTCCCTGAGGTTTCCCAGGAACTGCTCGAACCAGCGTTCGAGGTTCAGCCCGTTCCACAGGATCAGGTCGGCGTCCTGTGCCCCCACGATGTCCTGCGGCGTCGGCTCGTATCCATGGACCTCGGCGCCGGGCTTGGTGATGGACACCACTTCGGCTGCATCGCCCGCGACGTTGCGGGCCATGTCGGCGATGACGGTGAAGGTGGTCGCGACCTTCATCCGCTCCTGCGCCTGCGCCGCCCCTGCGGTCAGCGCCAGCGCCATCGTTGCAGCCAGAAGACGTGCCTTGCGCGAAGCCATGCCACTTCCTTTCCGCTTTCTCCCTCCATGTAAATGCAACGCATTCGCATCTGTCAAGCAGATGAGAGCGATTCTCATTTGTTGCCGGCATCGCCGGATGGGGCTAACCTCGGCCCATCTGCAGGAAAGGCGGGATGAGCGCGCATACGACAGACTTCGCCCAGGCGCTGCGCGATGCGGGGCTTCGCGTGACGCAGCAGCGGATGGTGCTGTTGGCGATCCTGATGGATTCCGCCGACCACCCCAATGCCGACGAGTTGCTGGCGCGGGCGCGGGCAGTGGACGATTCGGTCTCGCTCGCCACCGTCTATCGCACCCTGTCGGCGCTCGAGGAGGCTGGGCTGATCCGCAAGCTGACGCTGGAAAGCGAGCCATCGCGCTACGAGATCACGCCCGCCGCCGAACACGACCATGTGGTGGACATCGACACCGGCGAGGTCATCGAGATCGCCAGCGACGAGATCGCCCGCCTGCGCCGCGAGATGCTGGAGCGCCTGGGCTTCGAAATCGTCAGCCAGCACACCCTGATCCGCGCCCGACGGATCAGGAAAAGCTGAACGCCTGTCCTCTTAGCCCCATCTTCTTCGTGCAGATATCCTCGGGGATCGTCCTGTGCGACGATGGGGGCAGACAGCCCCCGGTCCGGCCGAGCCGCAAAAACAGCCTTACCGCAGTGGAGTTCCCTCGAACCTCGCGACCCTGATGCCTGCTTCCTCCAGCGCCCCGCGAACCCTGCGCGCGATGTGGATCGCGCCGGGCGTGTCGCCATGCAGGCAGATCGTGTCGATGCGGGTCGGGATCGACACGCCCGCTTCCGGCAGGATCGCGCCCGCCTTGACCATCCGCACCACCCGCGCGGCCGCCTCGGCGGCATCATGGATCACCGCCCCCGGCAGCCGCCTGTCCAGCAGGGTCGCATCGGCGCTATAGGCCCGGTCGGCGAAGATCTCGCACGCGACCCGAGCGCCCAGCCGCTGCGCCGCCGCCTGCTGCGCGGTGCCCGCCAGCACCATCAAAATGATGCCGGGGTCCACCGACAGCGCGCCCTCGAAACAGGCCGTGGCAAGCGCCTCGTCGCGCGAAGCCATGTTCGCCAGCGCCCCATGCAGCTTGAGGTGACGGACTTCTCCGCCCGCCGCCCGCGCCATTGCCTGCGCCGCGCCAAGCTGCCAGCGGATCAGGTTTGCGGCACTGGGCAAAGGCATCTGCATCTCGCGCCGGCCGAAGCCCTGCAGGTCGGGAAAGCCCGGATGCGCGCCGATGCCGACGCCGTTCCTGACGGCCAGTTCCATCGTCCGCGCCATCACGTCCCAGTCGCCCGCATGGACCCCGCAGGCGACATTGGCGGACGAGATCACCTCCAGCAGCGCCGCGTCATCGCCCATCGTCCAAGGGCCGAAGCTTTCGCCCATGTCGGCATTCAGATCGACGTGAAGGGTCATGGTCCGTCTCCTTCATGGGCGCTGACGACGCCGCCGATCAGGTTGTAGCCCAGCAGGTCGGGCACCGCCCATGGGTCTCGCAACCTCGGCCGCACCCGCCCGCGCAACGACGCCAGCGCCTGCGCGTGATCCGCCATTGCCTTGCGGGCTTCGTTCCGCGTGACGAAGCGGATGGTCAGCGCCGCGCCGGGCGGGGCCTGCGCCACGCGCGGCAGGTCGCAGGGCAGGACGGTGGCGATGCGGGGATAGCCGCCGGTCGTCTGGCACTCGCTCAGCAGGACGAAGGGCGTGCCGTCGCCGGTGATCTGGATGTCGCCCGGCTGGACGATCTCGGAGACGACCGAAAGCCCGCCCGCAAGCTCGAAGCCGCCGCCCTCGGGGGTCAGCCGCACGCCCATGCGGTTGCCGCGTGCGTCGCGGCGGAAGGTGCTGCGCTGGAACCGCGCGATCTCGGCGGGCGGGTAAAGCGCGGTCTGCAGGCTTTCCACCACCCGGATCTCGCCGCCGCCGAAGCGGGGCAGGGGGTCCAGCGCCAGATCGGCCGCTTCGCCCGAATCGGGGCCGAGCGGCAGTTCCCCGCCGACCGAAAGAGGCCCTCCGATCTCCGCCGCCAGATGCGCCGAACGCGCGCCGAGGATCAGCGGCGTCTCGATCCCCCCGCCAAGCGCAAGATAGGCAAAGCCGCCTTCGATGGGATACAGCGCCAGTTCCGATCCGGCGGGCAGCAGATGGATCGCGTTCCAGTCAAGCGGGCGTTCCTCGCCATCCCTCAGAATGGCGCGGAAGGGAGCGCCCGTCAGTGCCAACCTTGCCGGCGCAGTCACGCGGAAGCGGGCGGGTGCCCCGGCAAGCTCGACCACTGCAAGATTATCCGGCTGCCCCAGCAGCGCCGCGCCCTCGGCCAGCGCCACCGGGTCGGCCGCGCCCCCGCGCGACAGCCCCTGCGCCAGCCAGCCGGGACGGCCCCGGTCCTGGATGGTGACGCCGGGGTTCGAGGACAGGACGAGCAGGCTCATGGCGCGGTCTCGATGGTGATGCCGCCGGTCGGATCGCGCATCAGGGCCTCCAGCCGGTCGGCATCCACCGGAGGGAAGGCCAGCGCATCGCCCGGGCGCAGCAGGAAGGGCTGCGGGGCGGCAGGATCGAAAGGCCGCGCGGCGGTCTGCCCGACATGGCGCCAGCCGGTCTGCGCCTCGACCGCGAACAGCACCAGTTGCCGGATCGCGACTGTCAGCGCCCCTACCGGAACCCGTGGGGTCAGTTCGCGCAGGCGGGGGATGTCCCATTCGGGCGGCAGTTCGCCGATATAGGGCTGGCCCGGGGCGAAGCCGATGGTCAGCACCCGCAGGGACGAGGTCGCCAGCGCCTCGATCGCCTGCGGGCGGGTCAGCCCGGCAAGCTCGGCCGCTTCGTCAAGCTGCGGGGCATGGAGGCTGTCATAGCAGGTGGGGATGCGGATAAGCTTGCGGTCCTCGGGCAGCGGCGCGGCGGTCCAGTCGCGTGAGGCGACCAGCGCCCGCAGCCGTGCCACCAGCGGAGTCATGTCGCAAAGCGGATCGACCCGCAGGTAGGCCGAGACGAGCGAGGCCGCCGTTTCCTGCACCTCGGGCCAGCCTGCCGCCTCGACGGCGGCGCGCAGGGCCAGCGCTGCACGGTTCGCGGGCTCGGTCAGCCGCGCGGCGAAGGTGACGGCAATTCCGTCGATGCCGGTCAGCGCGATTCTCGGCCAGTCGGGAGTGGTCATGCCAACACCGGCAAAGCGGTCGGAGGGAAGCTCGAGGGTTGGTCGGTCGGTATCATGTCCGCGAGGATCAACCAGCTTGGCGCCAGACCACAAGAGGGGCACCGCGGGGTGCTTTCCTGTAAAGGCGCGTGCAACGTGTCGGCAGGCCAGCCGCGAACATCCCGCGCTGTTGCTCTCTCGCGGATCGGAGGCCGAACATACGGGAAGGGCGAAAACCTCGCCACCCGTGCCGGCCCGTGTCACACTGGCCTGTGGCACGGGTGGCTTCCCTGGCCACACGGCACCCCGTGACCGGAGGCGATATGGACCGTCGCAGCTTCCTTGCCCTGACCCTGCCCGCGGCGATGGGAGTCATGCCTGCCATGGCGCAGGCGCGGCAGCCCTTCACCGTGCAGGCGGTTGCCCGTTTCGACCGTCCTTGGGCCATAGGCTTCCTGCCCGGCGGCTGGATGCTGGTGACGGAAAAGCCCGGCCGCGTCTTCCTTGTCAGCCAGCGCGGCGAGAAGGTTCCGGTGGCGAATGTCCCGCGCGTGCTCGCATCCGGCCAGAACGGGTTGCTGGACATCGCGGCAAGCCCCGATTTCAGCCGCTCGGCCCGCGTCTTCTTCACCTATGTCGAGCCCGCGCAGGGCGGCCGGCTGGTGCTGGCACGTGCGCGGCTGACGGTCTCGGGAAACCGCGCGGCGCTGGCCGATCTCGGCGCGGTGTGGCGGCAGGCGCCGGGAGGAGGCGGCGGCCAGCCCGGCGGCATCATCGCCTTCGACCCGCGGGGGCGGCACCTGTTCCTGACCGTGGGCGACCGGATGCAGCCCGCCAGCGCGCAGGACCCGGATCAGGGCCGTGGCAAGATCCTGCGGCTGAACCTCGACGGCTCGACGCCCCGTGACAATCCTTGGGCGCGACAGGGCGGCATCCGGGGGCAGACATGGACCACGGGGCACCGCAATCCCTATGGGCTGGCCTTCGCGCCGGACGGGAGGCTGTGGTCGCACGAGATGGGACCTCGGGGCGGCGACGAGTTGAACCTGATCCGTCCCGGTGCGAACTACGGCTGGCCGGTTGTGTCGAACGGCAACCATTATGACGGGCGGCCGATCCCGGACCATGCGACGCGGCCCGACTTCGCGGGGCCGTCCCTGTCGTGGGCGCCCGTGATCTCGCCGGCCGGGTTGGTCTTCCATCAGGGCGCGATGTTCCCGGGCTGGAACGGCTCGGCGCTGATCGGCGCGATGTCCGGGCAGGCGCTTGTGCGGGCGGTCGTGGGCCGTGACGGACGCGCGGCCGAGGCGGAACGCTGGAACATGGGCGCCCGCATCCGCGACGTGGCGGTGTCCCCGGAGGGCGCGGTCTGGCTGATCGAGGACGGACGCGGCGGGCGGCTGCTGCGGCTGACGCCCTAGGCCGGCGGCGCGGTCGAGGCGCGCAGGACCAGTTCCGGCCTCAGCACCTCGCGGGCGGCGATGGGCTCCCCGTTGATCCGGCGGATCAGGGTGCGGGCGGCGGTGCGGCCGAGGTCGCGCTTGGGCTGGCGGATGGTGGTCAGGGGGGTCGGCAGGTGAGCCACCCACTCGATCCCATCGAAGCCGATCACCGACACGTCGCGCGGCACCACGACCCCGTGGCGCTGCACCTCGCCCATGAAGCCCGCCGCCAATTCGTCGCTGAAGGCGACGATGGCGGTGGGGCGCAGGGCAGAGGCCCCTGCAAGCCAGATCTGCGCCGCCCGAGTCCCCGATTGCAGAGAGAAGTCGCCGGGATAGCCCGGCGGCACCTTCCCCAGCACGCGGGCCAGCCCCTCCAGCCGCGCCTTGTGCAGCACATTGCCGGGCGGGCCGCCGATCCAGCCGATCCGCTGGTGCCCAAGCTCACGCAGGTGCCGGGCGGCGAGTTCCGTCCCCAGCGCGTTGTCCAGCACGACGCAGGGCACCGCGCTGCCCTCGATCCATTCGCAGGCCATGACCAGCGGCGGCGCCTGCGGCAGCGCGGCAAGGTCGGCCTGCGTCACCTGCCCGTCCAGCAGGATGATCCCGTCGGCCCGCGAGGGGTCGAGGAAGCGGTCCAGCGCCCGGTGCCGCCCGCCCTCGTCCATCGTGTCGCCCACCAGCAGGTCGAATCCCGCCGCGTTCAACTCCTGCCCCATGCCGGCAAGGATCTTGGCGAAGAACGGATTGCCGAGGTTCGGGACCAGCGCCACCACTGCCCCCGTCCGCTGCTTGCGAAGGTTCCGCGCCGCCTGGTTCATCCGGTAGCCGGTGGCGGTGACGGCCTGCATCACCGCCTCGCGCATGGCGGGGGACACGAGTTCCGGGCGCGACAATACCCGGCTGACCGTCGCGGGCGAAACTCCGGCGCGGCGGGCCACGTCAGTCAGGCGGACCTGAGAGTGCGTATCTTGTGTCATGAGCGCAGGCTAGGGCCTGTTCACCATGTCTCGCAAGTCCATCAGATAGTTCTTGAAAACGATTTCATCCCGTGCTTGCCTTTCCCTCGGGTGGAGGAGGAAGAATGCGGACGATCAAGGGCCCCGGCCTGTTTCTGGCGCAATTCGTGTCGGACAAGGCTCCCTTCAACGACTGGAGGTCCATCACCGCCTGGGCGGGTTCGCTGGGCTACAAGGGCGTGCAGGTGCCCTCGGGCGACATGCGGCTGTTCGATCTGGATCGCGCGGTCGAATCGCAGGACTGGCGCGACGAGTTCCTTGGCATCGCCCGCGAGAACGGCGTCGAAGTGACCGAGCTTTCCTGCCACACGCAGGGCCAGCTTGTCGCCGTCCATCCGGCCTATGACGCCGCTTTCGACGCCTTCGCGCCCGAGGCGCTGCGCGGCAACCTCAAGGCGCGGCAGGAATGGGCTGTGGATCAGGTCGGAAAGACCATCCGCGCCAGCCGCCTGCTGGGGCTGGATGCAATGGCGACCTTCTCGGGCGCTCTGGCGTGGCCCTATCTCTATCCGTGGCCGCAGCGGGCACCGGGGCTGGTGGAAACCGCCTTCGACACGCTGGCCGAGCGCTGGCGACCCCTGCTGGACCTCGCCGAGGAAAACGGCGTCGATGTCTGCTACGAGATCCATCCCGGCGAGGACCTGCACGACGGCGTGACGTTCGAGATGTTCCTTGACCGGGTCGGTCAGCATCCTCGGGCGAACATGCTTTATGACCCGTCGCATTACGTGCTGCAGCAGCTCGACTACCTGCAGAACATCGACATCTACCACGACCGCATCCGCATGTTCCACGTCAAGGACGCCGAGTTCCGCCCGACCGGCCGGCAGGGCGTCTATGGCGGCTACCAGTCTTGGGTGGACCGCGCGGGCCGCTTCCGCAGCCCCGGCGACGGGCAGGTGGATTTTGCGCAGGTGTTTTCCAAGCTCGCGCAACACGACTTCCCCGGCTGGGCGGTGGTCGAGTGGGAATGCGCGCTGAAGCACCCCGAGGACGGGGCGCGGGAAGGGGCGGAGTTCGTCCGCCGCCACATCATCCGAACCACGCCACAGGCTTTCGACGACTTCGCCGCGCAGGGGACGGACCGCGCGGCCATTGCCGCCGCACTGGGACTGTCATGAGCCAGCCGATCCGCCTCGGCATGGTCGGCGGCGGCGAGGGCGCCTTCATCGGCGCCATCCACCGCATCGCCGCGCGGATGGACGGGCAGTTCCGGCTGGTGGCCGGGACGTTGTCATCCGATCCCGCGCGGGCCGAAGCTTCGGCGCGGGCGCTTGGGGTGGAACGCAGCTATGCCGATTTCCGGCGGATGGCGGCCGAGGAAGCGGCGCGCCCTGACGGGATCGATGCCGTCGCCATCGTCACGCCCAACCACCTGCACGCGGCGGTGGCCGTGGCCTTCCTCGACGCAGGCATCCACGTCATCTGCGACAAGCCCGTGGCCGCCACGCAGGATCAGGCGTGGCAGATCGCCGAGGCAGTGGCCCGCAGCCGGGCGCGGTTCTTCCTGACCCACAACTACTGCGCCCATCCGATGGTGCGCGAGGCCCGCGCCATCGTGGCCGAAGGTGGCATCGGCACGCTGCGGCTGGTGCAGGCCGAATTCCTGCAGGGCTGGCTTTCCGAGAACGTGCGTTCCAAGCAGGCCGACTGGCGCACCGATCCCGCGCAGGCGGGGGCGGGGGCGCTGGGCGACATCGGCACCCATGCCTGGCAGCTTGCGGCTTTCGTGACGGGGCAGGTGCCGGACAGCATCTCGGCGGACCTGTCCAGCATGGTGCCGGGCCGGCGCGTCGATGACGATGCGCGGGTGGCGCTGCGCTATGCCTCGGGCGCCAAGGGCGGGCTGTGGTGCAGCCAGGTCGCCGTGGGGCAGGAGGGCGGTCTGTCGCTGCGTGTCTTCGGAACCGACGCTTCGCTGGAATGGCGGCTGGACGACTCCGAGCGGCTGGTGATGACCACGGCAGACGGCGTGGCCCATGTGCTGACGCGGGCACGGGACCGCTCGGGGTCCTTCCGCACGCCGCCGGGACATCCCGAGGGCTATCTGGAAGCCTTTGCCAATCTTTATACCGACATCGCCGCCGTGATCCGGGGCGACGATACGCATCTGGACCGTATCCCCGGCCTTTCGGACGGGCTGTCCGGCATGGCTTTCATTGCCGCCGCGCAGGAATCTGCCGCTCAGGACGGCGCATGGATCAGGGTGCAGCCGTGACGCCCGTCCTTGCGCTTGAAGCCGTCACCAAAAGCTTCGGCCCCGTCGAGGTTCTGCACGGCATCGATCTGGCGCTGAGCACGGGCGAGGTCCACGCCCTGATCGGGGAAAACGGCGCCGGCAAGTCCACGATCATGAAGATCCTCGGCGGCTTCCTTGCGCCGACCTCGGGGCAGGTGCTTCTGGACGGCCAACCCGCCCGCTACCGCAGCGGACCCGAGGCCGAGGCCGCGGGCATCGTCGTGATCCATCAGGAATTCAATCTCGTTCCCGACCTGTCGGTGGCCGCCAACATCTTCCTCGGCCGCGAACTGACTCGCGGCGTTCGGCTTGACCACGCGGCGATGCGCGAGCGGGCGGCGGAACTACTGGTTCGGCTGGACACCACGATCAGCCCCGACGCGCCGATCCGCACCCTGTCCGTTCCAGACCGGCAGATGGTCGAGATCGCGAAGGCGCTGTCCCGGCAGGCCCGCGTCCTCATCATGGACGAACCCTCGGCCGCGCTGACCCACCGCGAGGTGGATGCGCTTTATGCCCAAGTGGACCGCCTGCGGGTGGAAGGCGTGGCGCTGATGTTCTGCTCGCACCGTCTGGACGAGGTCGCGCGGCTGGCCGATCGCATCACCGTGCTGCGCGACGGCAGCGTGGTGCGCCGGGCGCTGCGGGGCGAACTGACCGAGGAAGGCATGGCGAATGCGATGGTCGGGCGCGAGCTGTCCGGCATCTTCCCGCCGAAGGACACCGCGCATGGCGAGGAACTGCTACGGGTGGAACGCCTGTCTGTTCCGGGCACCGTCTCTGTCCATGACGCCAGCCTGACCCTGCGCCGGGGCGAGGTGCTGGGGATCGCGGGTCTCGTCGGCTCGGGCCGCACCGAACTGGCCGAGGGAATCGCAGGGCTGCGCGCCTCGACGGGCACGATCCATGTCGCGGGCCAGCCGGTCGCCATCCGCCACCCGCAGGACGCCACGGCGGCAGGCATCGCCTATCTGACCGAGGACCGGAAGGAAGCCGGGCTGCTGCTCGACAAGCCTTTGACTGAGAACCTGACGCTTTCGGCCCTCAACCGCTTCGGCTTCCGCATCGACCGCAGGCGCGAGGCGGTTGCGATGGAGGAAGCCACGCGCCGCTTCGATATCCGCGCGGCCTCGGCCGCCATGCCCGCAGGGGCGCTGTCAGGAGGCAACCAGCAAAAGCTGCTGCTCGCCAAGACCATGCTGACAGAGCCCGAGATCGTCATCATCGACGAACCCACCCGCGGCATCGACGTCGGCACCAAGCAGCAGATCTACCGCTTCGTCCGCGAACTCGCGCGGGCGGGAAAGGGCGTCATCGTGATCTCGTCGGAACTGCCCGAGGTCATGGGCCTTGCCGACCGCGTGCTGGTCATGCGGCAGGGCCGCCTAGCCGGGGAAGTCGCGGGCGAGGCCATCACCGAGGAAAACATCGTCCGCCTCGCCATGGGCGTCGGCGCCGAAGGAAAGGCCGCATGAGACGCATCGACCTGCATGTCCTCGGGCCGCTTCTGGCGCTGGTGGCGCTGTTCATCCTCGGCGCGCTGCTGAACCCGGCCTTCCTTGCGCCCGCGAACCTGTCGAACGTGGCAGCGCGCTCGGCCTTCACTGGGCTGATCGCCATCGGCATGACCTTCGTGATTACGCAGGGCGGGCTGGACCTGTCGGTGGGGTCCATGGCGGCTTTCCTTGCCGGCATCGCGATCATGGCGATGAATGCGCTGGTGCCGATCACCGAGGCGAACTGGGGCACGGTCCTGATGGGCATGGGCGTGGCGCTGGGCGGGGGCGTGTTGGCGGGGATGCTGAACGGCACGCTTGTCACCCGCTGGGGGATCGAGGCCTTCATCGTCACGCTGGGCACCATGGGCATCTTCCGCAGCCTTGTCACATGGCTTGCGGACGGAGGCACGCTCAGCCTCGGCTCGGACCTGCGGGCGCTGTACCGGCCGGTCTATTTCGGCGGCATCGGTTGGGTGACATGGCCGATCATCGTATTCGCCATCGCCGCGGTGCTGGGCGAATGGACGATGCGCCACACCCGCTTCGGCCGCCATGTCGAGGCCATCGGCTCGAACGACCGGGTGGCCCGCTATTCCAACGTCAACGTGGAACGGGTCCGGCTTGCCACCTACGTCCTGCTGGGCGCGCTGGTCGGGCTGGCCACGATCCTCTACATCCCGCGCCTCGGCTCGGCCTCGGGGTCCACCGGAACGCTGTGGGAGCTTGAGGCCATCGCTGCCGTCATCATCGGCGGCACCGCGCTGAAGGGCGGGCGCGGCCGGGTCTGGGGCACGGTGGTCGGCGTCCTGATCCTGTCGCTCATCGACAACATCCTGAATCTGGCGGACCTGGTCAGCCCCTATCTGAACGGGGCGATCCAAGGCGTCATCATCGTGCTCGCCGTCGTCTTGCAGCGAGAGAAACGGTCCGCCGAATAGCGGCCATCCTGGGGAGGAAAGAATGATCCGTCGCAATCTGCTGAAACTGCCGCTGGCGGCCGCGGCGCTGTCGTTGGCGGCAGGCGCCGCCTTCGCGCAAGAGGCCGAGAAACGGGTGATCGGCGTGTCGATCCCCTCGGCCACCCACGGCTTCATGGGCGGGCTGAACTGGCACGCTCAGGACACGATCAAGCGGCTGGGCGAGGTCTATCCGAACCTCGAATTCGTGCTGGCGACGGCCGGCGACGCCGCCAAGCAGGTGTCCGACATCGAGGACATGCTGGCCACCCGCAACATCGACGGGCTGGTGGTGCTGCCCTTCGAATCCGAGCCGCTGACCGACCCGGTCCGGCAGGTGAAGGCGGCGGGCAAGTTCGTGACCGTCGTGGACCGGGGGCTGTCCGAGGAAGGCATCGAGGACCTGTATGTCGCCGGCGACAACACCGCCTTCGGCCGCGTCGCGGGCGAATATTTCCGCGACAACCTGCCCGCCGGCGCCAAGATCGTCGTGCTGCGGGGCATCCCGACCACGCTCGACAACGAGCGGGTCGAGGCCTTCCAGGCGGCGCTCGAGGGGTCCGACAAGGAAATCCTCGACATGCAGCACGGCAACTGGAACCGCGACGACGCCTTCAACGTGATGCAGGACTACCTGGCCAAATATTCTGAAATCAACGCGGTCTGGGCGGCGGACGACGACATGGCCGTGGGCGTGCTGGAGGCCATCGCCCAGGCGGGGCGTGGGGACCAGATGGTCGTCGTCGGCGGCGCGGGCATGAAGGACATCGTCAAGCGGATCATGGACAAGGACCCGCAACTGCCGGTGAACGTGACCTATCCTCCGGCGCTGATCTCCTCGGCGATCGAGATGACGGCGCTGCATTTCGTATCGAACGCGCCGATGGCGGGCCGCTACATCATCGGCAGCCAGCTCATCACGCCCGAGAACGCGGAAGCCTTCTACTTCCCCGACAGCCCGTTCTGACGGCCTAGCCGTCCGTGCAGCCCTGTTCGCAGGCGCCAAGGGCGGCCACGAACTGCAGCACCTGCGGGCCGATGCCTTCGACGATCACCCGGACGCCCTCGGCGTTCGGGTGGATGCCGTCCGGCTGCATCAGCGACAGCGGGTCGCGCGCCGCCACGATGGCGTCCAGCATCGACGGGATCAGCGGCACCTCGTAGCTTTGCGCGAGATCGGTATAAACGCCGTTGAACGCCGTCTGGAACTCGGCCCCGTAATTCGCGGGCGCGCCGATGCCGATCAGCATCGCGGGCACCTCGGCCTTCCGCGCGGCGTCGAGGATGCCGGAAAGGTTCTTCCGGCTCACCGCCGGATCGATCCCGCGCAGCAGGTCGTTGCCGCCCAGCGCCACGATCATGCCCCCCACCTCGGGCGTCAGCGTCCAGTCCACGCGAGACAGCCCGCCCGCCGTGGTGTCGCCCGACACGCCCGCGTTGACCAGTGTGACCTCGGCCCCCCGTTCCCGTAGCCACGCCTGCAGTTGCGGGACCAGCCCTTCCTGTTGCGGCAGGCCGTAGCCCTGCGTCAGGCTGTCCCCCAAGGCGGCTACCGTCACCGGCTCTGCCGCGGCGGGCAGGGCAGACAGAAGCGTGATCCCGATCATGCGTGCAAGCATTGCAGTCCTCCGTTTCGCCCGGACATAATGTCGCCGTGAGGCGATGGCACCGGCACGCCGGTCACAACGTTGCACATTCGCCGCCCCAGCGCGGACCCTTGAATGGAGACGCGCGATGCCGGACCCGGTCCTGTCCCTTGATGATGTGCGCCTGACCCTGCGTTCCAGCGCCGGTCCGGTCGAGATCCTGCACGGCATCACCCTTGCCGTGGAAAAGGGTGAGACGGTCGGGCTGGTCGGGCCGTCCGGGTCGGGCAAGTCGTCGCTGCTGATGCTGATGGGCGGGCTGGAACAGGCGACGGGCGGGCGGGTCCGCGCGCTGGGCCACGACCTGACCGCGATGGGCGAGGACGCGCTGGCCCGCTTCCGCCGCGACCACATGGGCATCGTCTTCCAGAGCTTTCACCTGATCCCGACCATGACCGCGCTGGAAAACGTGGCTGTCCCGCTTGAGCTTGCCCATGCGCCCGATGCCGCAGCGCGGGCGCGCGAAGGGCTTGCAGCCGTGGGTCTTGCCGGGCGCGCGCATCATTATCCCTCGCAGCTTTCCGGGGGCGAGCAGCAGCGGGTCGCGCTGGCCCGCGCCCTGGCCCCGCGTCCCGCGATCCTGCTGGCGGACGAGCCGACGGGCAACCTCGACGAGACGACCGGCGCGCAGATCGCGGACCTCCTGTTCGGGATGGTGCGGGACAGCGGCACGACGCTGGTGATGGTGACGCACGCGCCGGAAATCGCCGCGCGCTGCGCCCGCATCATCCGCCTGCGCGACGGCCGGCTGGAGCAGGCGGCATGACCCTGCGCCTCGCCTGGACCCTTGCACGCCGCGAGATGCGGGGCGGGCTTGCCGGCTTCCGCATCTTCCTGACCTGCCTTGCGCTGGCGGTGGCGGCGCTGGGGGCGGTCGGAACCGTGCGCGCCTCGATCGAGGCGGGGCTGGCGCGCAACGGCGCCGCGCTGCTGGGAGGCGATGCCGAGGTCGAGCTGACCTACCGCTTCGCCACCGGTGCCGAGCGCGCGGCGCTGGACCGGATCGCCTCGGCGGTGTCCGAGACAGCCGAGTTCCGGTCCATGGCGACCGTCCTGCGCCACGGGCAGAGCGAGCGCGCCCTGACGCAGGTGAAGGCGGTGGACGACGCCTATCCGCTGGTCGGCGCTGTCCGGCTGTCCCCGCCGATCTCTTGGGATCAGGCGCTTTCTTCAGGCGGCGATCCCGGCGCGGTGATGGAACGGGTGCTGGCCGAGCGCCTCGGCCTTTCCCCCGGCGACGGCTTCCGGCTGGGCGAACAGGCGTTCACGCTGACGGCGATCCTCGACAGCTTCCCCGACAATGCGGGGGAAAGCCTCGCGCTTGGTCCCATCACCATCGTCCGCACGTCGGATTTGGCGCAAAGCGGACTGCTGGGGCCGGGGACGCTGTTCGAGGCGCAATACCGGCTGCTGCTGCCTCCCGGCACCGACCTCGGCACCGCCCGGGGGCAGGCGATGGCTGCGCTGGAGGGCGCGGGCGCCCGCTGGCGCGATGCGCGGGACGGGGCGCCGGGGCTTTCGGGCTTCGTGGACCGGCTGGGGGCCTTCCTGATCCTGATCGGTCTGTCGGGCCTTGCGGTTGGCGGGGTCGGCGTCTCGGCCGCCGTCCGCGCATGGCTGGACGCGAAGCTGCCGGTGATCGCCACGCTCAAGTCCCTGGGCGCCAGCCGCCGCGTGATATTCCTGACCTACCTGATCCAGATTGGGTTGATGACCGCACTCGGGATCATGCTGGGGCTGGCGCTGGGCGCCGCGCTGCCGCTGCTGCTGGCCCCGGTGATCGAAGCGCGCCTGCCGATGCCGGCGACCTTCGGCGTCTTTCCCGGACCGCTGGCCGAGGCTGCGCTTTACGGCGCATTGGCCGCCCTTGCCTTTGCGCTGTGGCCGCTGGCCCTGGCGGCCGACACCCGCGCGGCGGTCTTGTTCCGCTCGGCTGTGGACGCGGGTCGCAGGGTGCCGCGGCCCAGGTATCTGGCAATGATCACCGCCCTTGCGGGGCTGTTCCTGCTGGCGGCGGCGGCTTTCTCGGGCAACTGGCGGCTGACGCTCTGGACGCTGGGCGGGGTTGCCGGCACGCTGGCGCTGCTGGCGGTTGTCGCGCTGCTGGCGGCGCCGCTGGCAGGCGGACTGATGCCGCTTGCCCGCCGGCGCCCGGCCCTGCGGCTGGCGCTGGGGGCGCTCAGGACGCGTCGGGGGGATGCCACGGGCGTCGTGCTGTCGCTTGGACTTGGCCTCGCGGTGCTGGCGGTGGTGGGCCAGATCGACGGCACCCTGCGCCGCGCGATCGAATCGGAAATGCCGGGCGTCGCGCCGTCCTTCTTCTTCGTCGATGTGCAGCCCGACCAGATCGGGGACTTCCTCACCCTTGCCCGCGGCAATCCCGGCGTCAGCCGCGTCGAGGCCGCGCCGATGCTGCGGGGCGTCGTCACCCGGATCAACGGCCGCCCGGCGACCGAGGTGGCGGGCGATCACTGGGTCGTCCGGGGGGACCGCGGCCTGACCTATTCCGACAACCCGCCCTCGCGCACGACGATCACGGCAGGCGAGTGGTGGCCCGCCGGTTACGACGGCCCGCCCCTTATCAGCTTTTCCGCCGAAGAAGCCGCCGAGATCGGCCTGTCGCTGGGCGACACCCTGACCGTCAATGTCCTGGGGCGCGACATCACCGGCACCATCGCCTCGTTCCGGCAGGTGGATTTCAGGAACGCGGGTATCGGCTTCGTCATGTCGATGAACCCCGCCGCGCTGCAGGGCGCGCCGCACACCTGGATCGCCACCGTCTATGCCGGGCCGGAGGCCGAGACCGCCATCCTGCGCGAGATCGGCGACCGCTGGCCCAATGTCACCGCCATCCCCGTGGGCGAGGCCATCGAGCGGGTCGCGGGGCTGCTGGCCGGCATCGGCGCGGCCGTGCGCTGGGGTGCGGCGGCTACGCTGGTCACCGGCTTCGCCGTGCTGATCGGCACGGCGCTGGCCGCCGCGCGGGCGCGCCGCTACGAGGCCGCGATCCTCAAGACGCTGGGGGCCAGCCGGGGGCTGATCCTGCGCAGCTTTGCGCTGCGAGCGGCGTTGCTGGGGCTGATCGCCGGCATCGCCGCGATCGCGGCCGGGGCCGTGGGGGGATGGGCGGTGGCGCATTTTGTGCTGGACACCGACCACCGGGTGATCTGGTCCAGCGCCGTCATTCTGGTCGCCGGTGGCGTGATTGCGACGCTTGCGGCGGAACTGGCCTTCGCGCTGCGGGCGTTGACGGTCAAACCCGCCGCGATCCTGCGGTCCGAGTAACAGGCAGGCGCAGCCCCCGCAGCCAGCAAGGAGAGCGTTCCCCTTTGCACTTCGATGACATGAACCGCCCCGCGGACATGATCCCGCCCCGGCCCGTGGGGGGCTCGCTTGCGTTTCGTGGCGGGCAGCCGCTGCTGACGCTGGCACTGGGCATCCTGCTGATCAATGCCGCAGTGGTGCTGTGGCTGCTGTTCCTGGGCCGCGAATTTCTGCCGGAAAACGTGCCGCTCTACTGGTGGAATCCCAGCACCGCCCTGTCCCACAACTCGCAGCATCTGACCGACTTCTATTCGGCGCTTCACGCGATCTCGGGGGCGGCGCTGTTCTTTCTTGCACGGCGGCTGCGGCCCGGCTGGCCGGTCGGAACCCGCCTGCTGCTGGTGATCGCCTGCAGCGGCCTGTGGGAGATCGTCGAGAACACCCCTTGGGTCATTTCACTGTTCAACGACCCCGATGGTATCGATGTCTATCAGGGCGACAGCATCGTGAACGCCCTGAGCGACACGGGCTTTGTTGCCTTGGGCTTTCTTGCGGCGCATAACTTCCCGCGCTGGCTGGTCATCGCGGGCGGCGGACTGGCCGAGATCGCCGTCGCCCTGATGATCCACGACGGATTTGTGCTTGGCACGGCCAGGATGATATTGCGCTGAGGGCCGATGGAAGACCGCCGCGATCCGCGGCAGGAAGCGAGGGGACGTGAGGTCCAAGGGCGTCCGCAACGCACGCTTCGACGAACGGCGCGGCGAGCTGCTGGCGCGGTTGCGGGGACGCCTGCTGCTGCGCGGCGCGGGCCGGCCAACGCTGCGCGAACTCGCGACGGCTGCAGGCTGCAGCGTGTCCACCCTGAACCATTACTTCGGCAAGCGCGACGACATCGTGGTGGCGGTCTTTGCCGATTCGGGCCGGCGCGGGCAGGGGCAGTTCACGGCTACCCGGCAGGCGGGGCCCCAGCTTGACGCCTCGGTCCGCGACGCGGCGGCCATGGCCTGGCGGGCGCTGACGCAACACGGGGTGGCGGATGCGCTGGCGATGGGCATGGTCGAGGGGATGCGGAACGATCTGCTCGGCCCCGCCTTCATCCACAGCATGTTCGAGCCTTTCGTCCTTGCCCTCACCGAGCGGCTGGATGCCCATGTCGCCCGCGGCCAGATGCGTGCGGTCGACACCCGCATGGCGGCGCTTGCGCTTGCCTCACCCCTGCTGCTGGGGGCGCTGCACCAGGGGCAGCTTGGCGGCGCGCGGGACTATCCGCTGGACGGCGAGGCGTTCCTGAACCATGTGGTGGAGGGTTTCCTGCGCGCCTATCGCGCAGGCTAGCCGGCGCTGGGGGACCATGAACGAGATCAAGGGCCGCAAGTCCGAGCATCTGGCGATCGTCGGCGCGGGAAAGGGTATCCAGCTTTCGCGCGCAACCGGCTTCGACAACGTGCATTTCCTGCACAATGCGTTGCCGGAACTGGACTATGACGCCATCGACACCGCCACGCGCTTTCTCGGCCGCCGCCTGTCCGCGCCGCTGATGGTGTCGGCCATGACCGGCGGCACGCCCGGGGCCGCCCGCATCAACCTGTCCATCGCCGAGGCCTGCGGCGCCTTGGGCTTGGCGCTTGCGGTCGGATCGCAGCGCATCGCCATCGAGGGACGCGGGGCGGGCGGGCTTGGCCCCGAGTTGCGGGCTCGGGCGCCGGATGTGCCGATCCTCGGCAATCTGGGGGCGGTGCAACTGCGGCGCGGGATGGGCGCGGACGAGGCGCGCCGCGCGGTCGAGATGCTGGAAGCGGATGCCCTGATGCTGCATCTCAACCCGTTGCAGGAGGCGATCCAGCCCGGCGGCGATCGGGACTTTTCGGACCTGCTGCCGAGGATCGAGGCGCTGGCCCGCGCCCTGCCCGTGCCCCTTGGCGTCAAGGAGGTGGGCGCCGGCCTGTCGGCCGATGTCGGACGGCGGCTCATGGATGCAGGCGTCACGATCCTCGACGTGGCGGGGGTCGGCGGCACAAGCTGGGCGCGGGTCGAGGCCGAGCGCGGCGGCGACCGCCTGCGCCGCATCGCCGCGCCCTTCTTCGACTGGGGCATCCCGACGGCCGAGGCGGTTTCAGCGATGGCCCCGATCATGTGGCCGGGCACGGTGCTGATCGCCTCGGGCGGCATCCGCCACGGGCTGGACGTGGCCCGCGCGATCCGCTTGGGCGCGGATCTGGCGGGGCAGGCGGCGGGCGCGCTGCCCGCCGCGCAGCAGGGGGCCGAGGCGCTGGCCGCACATCTGTCCGAGGTCATCGAGCAGCTTCGCATTGCCATGTTCTGCACCGGCTCGCGCGATCTTGAGGAACTGCGCCACGCGCCCCTTGCGTGAGACCTGCGGCAGGTGACTAGTGGAAGCGGCCCTCGTGCTGCTATATCTTGGCACAGGCGTTACAGGATGAAGAAGGAAGAGCCGGCTTGCCACAGGCGTTGCGACGACCCCTTGCCACCAGCCTCGTCAGCCTGACGCTTGCGGCGGGGGTGATCGGCGCGTGGCTGGCGCTGCACATCTTTGCCGTCTGGCATCTGGACGCCATGGCCCACCCGCTGCTGGCGGGTTTGTGCCTGATCGGACTGACCTGGCTTTCCGTGGGTCTGTTCATCGTCGCCCATGACGCCATGCACGGCGCGGTGGCACCCGGCCGCCCGAGCCTCAACGCCGCTGTCGGCGGGCTGGCGCTGATGCTTTACGCCGGGTTTTCCTGGCGCAAGCTGATCGTCAAGCACATGGCCCACCACCGTCATGCGGGCACCGACGACGACCCCGACTTTGGCTATGGCGGGCCGGTCCGCTGGTATGCCGATTTTGTCCGCACCTATTTCGGCTGGCGCGAGTTCTGGGTTCTGGGAGGGACGGTAATGCTTTACGCCCTGATCCTTGGAAGCCGCTGGCCCTATGTGGCCTTCTGGTCGGTGCCCTCGATCCTTGCGTCGATGCAGCTTTTCGTTTTCGGAACCTGGCTGCCGCACCGGCCGGGCCATGGCGACTTTCCCGACCGCCACAACGCGCGGTCCACCATTGTCAGCGACCCTGTGTCGCTGCTGACCTGTTTCCACTTTGGCGGCTATCACCATGAACACCACCTGCACCCCGCAGTGCCATGGTGGCGGCTGCCCTCGACTCGAAGGGACGGGGCATGAGCGTCATTGGCCCGATCCTGATCGTCGTCCTGACCGTCGCGGTGATGGAGGGCGTGGCCTATTCCGTCCACCGCTGGATCATGCACGGTCCTTTGGGCTGGGGCTGGCACAAGTCGCACCACGAGGAAACCCACGGCCCCTTCGAGAAGAACGACCTTTACGCCGTTATCTTCGCCGCGCTCTCGATCCTGCTGTTCGTCATCGGCAGCCGCTGGTGGCCGTGGATGTGGTGGGTCGCCGTGGGGATGAGCGTCTATGGCGTGATCTATTTCGTCGTCCACGATGGCCTCGTGCATCAGCGCTGGCCATTCCGCTATATTCCCCGGCGCGGCTATTTCCGCAGGCTTTACCAGGCGCATCGGCTGCATCACGCGGTCGAGGGGCGCGACGACTGCGTGTCCTTCGGCTTTGTCTATGCGCCGCCGGTGGACGATCTCAAGGCGCGGCTGAAGACCTCGGGCGTGCTGGCACGGCGGCAGTCCCGGCACCGGGACGCCTGGCGCCCGGATCGCGGCGAAGACTGAGCCTGCATGGCCCGCATCGCCTTCTGCCTTCCCGCCCTGTCAAGCCACGCCGCCGTCCATGGCGCGCTGGCCCGCAGGCTGGCGGCGCAGGGACATGATTGCCGGATGGTGGGGGGCGAGGGGCTTGGCCCGCTGGCGGCGCGCGAGGGTCTTGGGTTTGACAGCCTCGGGCTCTGCGACCCTGACCTGCGCGGCGCGGGGCTGGTCCGCACGCTGCTGGCCACCGCCGCGGCGACCCGCAGCTTCGTCCGGCGCGGGCCGCAGGCGCTGGGGCGGCTTTCCCCCGATCTGGTCGTCGCCGATCAGGCCGAACCGGGCGCCAGCCTTGCCGCCGAAGCGGCGGGCATCCCGCGCGTGACCCTCGCCTCGGCCCTGCCGCTGGACCGCGACGAGGCGATCCCGCCGCCCTTCGTGGACTGGCCCTTTCTTGCGGGAAAGGCGGGCCGCAAGCGCAACCGGGGTGGCTGGCGCGTGGCCGACGCGTTGATGATGCTGCAGTCCCGCGCCCTGGCCGCGGGCTGCCGCGCGCATGGCCTGCCGCTGCGGCGGCGCATCGACGAATGGATCTCGCCCGATCTGGACCTGCGGCAATTGGTGCCCTCGCTGGACTTCCCCCATGCGCCGGGGCGGGGCGCACGGGCGGTCGGTCCGCTGCGGGACGATGCGGCAGGCGAGTTCGAGATCGACACCGGCGGCCGGCCCCTTGTTTTCGCCTCGCTCGGCACGCTGCAAGGGAACCGGCGGGGACTTCTGGCTGCCATCGCCGGGGCGGCCGAGGATCTGGGCGTGTTCCTTGTTCTTGCCCATTGCGGCGGGCTGACCGAGGCCGAGGCGCGGGCGTTGCCCGGTGCGCCGCTGGTGCGCGACTTCTTTCCGCAGCGGGCAGTGCTGGCCCGCGCGGATGCCTGCGTGACCCATGCCGGGCTGAACACGGTGCTGGACTGCGCGGGGGCCGAGGTGCCGATGGTCGCGATCCCCCTGGCATTCGAGCAGCCCGCGACCGCCGCGCGGCTGGCCTTTCATGGCGCGGCCCGAGTGGTGCCCCTGCGCCGCGCCACCCGTGCCGCAATCCGCGAGGCGCTGGGGGCGGTGTTGTCCGACCCGTCCCACCGCTTGGCCCTTGCCCGGCCCGCCGCTGAAATCCGCGCGGCAGGCGGTGCCACTGGGGCCGCCGATCTGGTCGAGGCGCAGCTTCAGCGCAGGCTTGCCGCATGACGCCGGACCTCATCCTTGCCGGTGCGGGCCTTGCCAATGCGCTGATCGCGCTTGCCGTGGCCGAGGCGCGGCCCGGCGCGCGCATCCTGATGCTCGACCGCGCGCCGGGTCCGTCGGATGCGCATACCTGGTCCTTCCACGACCCGGATCTGCGGCTGCCCTGGCACCGCCGCCTTTCCCCCGCGATCCGCTGCCGCTGGCCGGGGCAGGAGGTCCGCTTTCCCGACCATTCCCGCGTGTTGCGGGCTGGTTATGCCTCGCTTGACGGCGCAGGGCTGGCGCGGCTGCTGGCGGACACGCCCGGCGTCACCCTTCGCTGGAATGCCGGGATCACGGCGCTGGACGCTACCGGCGCGACCCTCGGATCCGAACGGATCGAGGCGCCCTGCGTCATTGACGGGCGCGGCGCGCGGTCCTCGCGCCATCTCGTCACCGGCTACCAGAAGTTCGTGGGGCTGGAGTTCGAGATGAACACCCCCCATGGCGTCACCCGCCCGCTGATCATGGACGCGACGGTGCCCCAGCAGGACGGCTACCGCTTCGTCTACCTGCTGCCCTTTTCCCCCACGCGCCTGCTGATTGAGGACACTCGCTACAGCGATGGCGCCACGCTGGACGAGGAGGCCATCGTCTGCGCCATCGCCGATTATGCCAGCGACAAGGGCTGGACCGGCCGCGAGGTCCGCCGCGAGCGCGGCGTCCTGCCCATCGCGCTGGCCCATGACGCCGCCGCGCTGTGGGCGGAGGCGCAGGGCGGCCCAGCTCCCGTGGGTCTGCGCGCGGGCCTGTTCCATCCCGTCACCGGCTATTCCCTGCCCGTCGCCGCGCAGGTGGCGGATGTGGTCGCGGCGGCGGGGCCGACCACGGCCGAGGTCTTCTCCGCTGTCTGCGCCCATGCGCTGGACCGCGCGGGCGATGACCGCTTCCTGCGCCTGCTCAATCGGATGCTGTTCCGCGGCTGCCCGCCGGACCGCCGCCACCGCGTCCTGTCCCGCTTCTATCGCCTGCCCGAGCCGCTGATCGAACGCTTCTACGCCGGAAAGCTGACCCGGCTGGACCGGCTGCGGATCGTCAGCGGCAAGCCCCCCATTCCCATCCGCGATGCGCTGCCCTGCCTGCGCGAAGCGCCGCTGCTGAAGGAAACCGCGTGACCTCTCCTCGCACCGCCATCGTCATCGGCGCTGGCTTCGGCGGGCTGGCGCTTGCCATCCGCCTGCAATCGGCGGGCATCGCCACGACGCTGCTGGAAGCCCGCGACAAGCCCGGCGGCCGCGCCTATGTCTGGCGCGAGGAAGGCCATGTCTTCGACGCCGGTCCCACCGTCATCACTGATCCCGATTCCCTGCGCGAGCTTTGGGCGCTGTCTGGGCAGGAGATGGCCCGCGACGTGACCCTGCTGCCGGTCAACCCCTTCTACCGGCTGCTCTGGCCGGACGGGAAACGCTTCGACTACGTCAACGACGGCAACGCGCTGGAGCGCGAGATCGCTGCCTTCAACCCCGCCGACCTCGACGGCTACCGCCGGTTCCACGATTATGCGGAACAGGTCTATCAGGAAGGCTACCTGCGGCTCGGCACCGTGCCCTTCCTCAAGCTGGGCCAGATGCTTCAGGCCGCCCCCGCGCTGGTGCGGCTGGAGGCCTATCGCTCGGTTCACAGCGTCGTCGCGCGCTTCATCAAGGACCCCCATCTGCGGCAGGCGTTTTCCTTTCACACGCTGCTGGTGGGCGGCAATCCATTCTCGACCAGTTCGATTTACGCGCTGATCCACGCGCTGGAACGGCGCGGCGGCGTGTGGTTCGCGCAAGGCGGTACCAATGCGCTGGTGTCCGGCATGGCCACGCTGTTCCAGCGCCTTGGCGGCACGCTGCGCCTGAACGCCAAGGTGGCGCGGATCGAGACCGAAGGCGCTCGCGCCACCGGCGTGACGCTGGCGGATGGCACCCGCCTGACCGCCGACATGGTCGCCAGCAATGCCGACGTGATGCACAGCTATCGCGATCTTCTGGGCGGCACCCGGCGCGGGCGGACCAAGGCCGCGCTGCTGAAACGCCAGCGCTGGTCCATGTCGCTGTTCGTGATCCACTTCGGCCTGTCGCAGCGCCCCGAGGGGCTGGCGCATCACACCATCCTCTTCGGCCCCCGCTACCGCGAGCTGGTGAACGAGATCTTCCGCGGACCGAAGCTCGCCGAGGATTTCTCGCTCTACCTCCATTCGCCCAGTGTGACCGACGACAGCCTTGCGCCGCCGGGGATGTCCACGCATTACGTCCTCGCCCCCGTCCCGCATCTCGGCCGCGCGGCGATCGACTGGGCCGCCGAGGGCGAGGCTTATGCCGACCGCATCCTTGCCAGCGTCGAGGAGCGGCTGATCCCGAACCTGCGGGCGAACCTGCGGGTGAAGCGCATTTTCTCGCCCGCCGACTTCGCGTCGGAACTGAACGCCCATCACGGCAGCGCCTTCTCGGTCGAACCGATCCTGCGGCAGTCCGCGTGGTTCCGGCCCCACAATCGCGACCGCAGCATCCGCAACTTCTATATCGTGGGCGCGGGCACCCATCCCGGCGCGGGCATCCCCGGGGTCGTGGGCTCCGCCAAGGCCACCGCAGGCGTGATGCTGGCCGACGCGGGCGCGGCATGACGGCGCCGGTCGCCGAATCGCAGGCCGCCATCGCGGCTGGCTCGCAAAGCTTCGCGGCGGCCGCGAAGCTGATGCCTAGGGGCATCCGCGAGGATACGATCATGCTTTACGCCTGGTGCCGCCATGCCGACGACGTGGTGGACGGGCAGGAGCTTGGCAGCGCGCCTCAGGCGGGCGGCGATCCTGAGGAGCGGCTCGCGCGGCTCAAGGCCGAGACGCTGGAGGCGCTGCACGGCACGGGGCCGATGACCCCGCCGTTCGCTGCGCTGCAGGCGGTGGCGCGGCGGCACGACTTTCCCGACCGCTGGCCCATGGACCTGATCGACGGCTTCGCCATGGACGTCGAAGGGCGCGCGTATCGGACACTGAACGACACGCTGGACTACAGCTACCATGTCGCGGGGGTCGTCGGTGTGATGATGGCCCGCGTCATGGGGGTGCGGGATCAGGCGGTGCTGGACCGCGCCTGCGACCTGGGGCTGGCGTTCCAACTGACCAACATCGCCCGCGACGTCATCGATGACGCCCGGATCGGGCGAGTCTATCTGCCCGGCGACTGGCTGGACGAGGCAGGCGCCACCATCGAGGGCGACATTCCCTCACCCCAGCTTTACGCCGTCATCCTGCGCCTGCTGGACGCGGCCGAACCTTACTATGCCTCGGCCTTCGCGGGCCTTCCGGCGCTGCCCGCCCGCTGCGCCTGGTCGATCGCGGCGGCGGCGCGGATCTATCGGGCGATCGGCGCCCGCATCCGCAAGGGCGGGCCGGAAGCCTACCGCCAGCGCATCGGCACCTCGGGTGCGGCCAAGGCGGGGCTGGCCTTGCGCGCGCTGGGGGATGCGGGCCGATCGCGCGTCCTTCCGCCGAAGCCTTTGCGCGAGGGGTTGTGGACCCGCCCGCGCGCGTGATCCTCAGGCGGCGCGGATGGCGCGGCGCGGCAGGACGCGCCCGACATGCCGGGCCAGCGGCAGGCTGTTGAAGCCGCAGTTTCCCAGCAGCAGGTCCAGTTCCGCGCGCAGCGCGTCGTAATGCGCCTGCGCCTGCGCCGGGCTGCGGACCGCCAGCACCCCGCGCGCGGGTCCATGGCCATGCGCATCGCGGCCGGTGTCCTTGCCAAGCGCCCCGGCCTCGGCCTGGACGTCAAGAAGATCGTCGTAGGACTGGAAGGCGCGACCAAGGGTCCGGCCCAACGCCGACAGCGTCTCCATGTCCCTTGCACCCAAGCGCTGCAGCAGGCCGAACATCTCGAACCCGGCAACGAACAGTGCCCCGGTCTTGAGGTCCTGTTCCTTCTGGATGCCCGCCACGTCCTTGGACGCATGGATGTCGAGGTCCTGCCCGGCGCAAAGCCCCTGCGGGCCGACCGCGCCGGCAAGCACCGCCACAAGGCGGGCGCGCGTGTCGGCGTCGGCATCGCGGGCGGTGGCAAGCAGCCGCATCGCCTCGGTCACCAGCGCGATGCCGGCAAGGATCGCACGGCATTCGCCATGCACCAGATGCGTGGTCGGACGGCCCCGCCGCGCCTGCGCGTCATCCATGCAGGGCAGGTCGTCGAAGACGAGAGAGGCGGTATGCACCAGCTCGATCGCACAGGCCGCGTCGATCAGCGCTGGCCTGACGCCGCCGGTCGCCTCGCCCGCGATCAGCAGGACCATCGCGCGGAAGCGCTTGCCGGGTGCAAGCACCGCATCCGACATCGCCCGCCCCAGATCGGGCGAGGCGCGCCCGAACCCTCGGGCAATCTCTGCCAGCCGCAGATCGACGGCGCTGCGCCAGTCGATGGGCTTCGCCGCGTCCCGCATGAACTCTTCATCCATCCAACCGTCGCCGTTTTTGCTGTCGCACATCTGATCCAGAATATGCGGCAAGGATGCACGGACGGAAAGCGGCAAGGTGGCCGAAGGTTCCGCAGGCTTCATCCGCGCGTGGCGGCGTCGCGCCGGGGAACGCGGGGACTGCCGCCCGAAAGCGATACTGCAATCCCCGCGAAGCCATGCCACGGCGGCGGCAAGGCAGGGGCGCTGCCTTGCCGTTGCAGGATGCGCCGGTCACGGGCGGTAAAGGTCCGCGAAGCGGTCGCGCAGCAGGTTCTTCTGGACCTTGCCCATGGTGTTGCGGGGCAGTTCCTCGACAAAGACCACGCGCTTGGGCAGCTTGAACTTCGCCAGCCGCGATTCCAGCGGGTGCAGGACATCGGCCTCGGTCAGCGCCGGGAGGCCGGCCGGAACGACGACCGCGGTGACGCCTTCGCCGAAGTCGCGGTGCGGCAGGCCGATGACGGCCGATTCGGTCACGCCGGGCAGGGCGTCGATCTCGGTCTCGATCTCCTTGGGATAGACGTTGTAGCCGCCGGTGATGATCAGGTCCTTGCCGCGCCCGACGATGTGCAGGTAGCCGCGCTCGTCGAAGCGGCCGAGGTCGCCGGTGATGAAGAAGCCGTTCAGGCGCAACTCGGCCGCCGTCTTTTCAGGCATCCGCCAGTAGCCTTGGAAGACATTGGGGCCGCGCACCTCGATCATGCCGATCTCGCCCCCCGGCAGTTCCGCGCCGGTTTCCGGGTCGGTGACGATGATCTCGACCCCCGGTAGCGGCTGGCCCACGGTGCCGGCGATCCGCTCGCCGTTGTAAGGGTTCGAGCTGTTCATGTTCGTTTCGGTCATGCCGTAGCGTTCGAGGATGGCGTGGCCGATCCGCGCCTGCCATGCGCGGTGGGTGTCGGCCAGCAGGGGAGCCGAGCCGGAAATGAACAGCCGCATCCCCTGCGTCGTTTCCCTGTCCAGCCGCCGGTCTTCCAGAAGGCGGGTGTAGAAGGTCGGCACCCCCATCAGCACGGTCGCCCGCGGCATCGCCGCGAAGATCCGGTCGGGGTCGAACTTCGGCAGGAAGATCATCGAGGCGCCGGACAGCAGCA
This sequence comes from Paracoccus sp. MC1854, assembly GCF_014164635.1. Taxonomy (NCBI): domain Bacteria; kingdom Pseudomonadati; phylum Pseudomonadota; class Alphaproteobacteria; order Rhodobacterales; family Paracoccaceae; genus Paracoccus; species Paracoccus sp. MC1854. The sequence goes on from NZ_JACJFU010000006.1 coordinate 102,371, forward strand.
CCACGTTGGTGGCCACGAACAGACCGTGGGTGTGGAAGATCGGCAGCGCGTGGATCAGCACGTCGCTGGCCGAAAAGCGCCAGGCCTCGACCAGCGCCAGCGAGTTCGAGGCGAGGTTGCCGTGGCTGAGCATCGCCCCCTTGGACCGCCCCGTGGTGCCCGAAGTGTAAAGCAGCGCCGCAAGGTCGTCGTCCGCGCGGGGCACGGTGGCGAAATCCCCGGCCATGCCGGCAGCCGCGTCGGCCAGGCTGCCCCGGCCCGCGGCGTCCAGCGTCAGGACGCGGGCGCCGGCGGTCTCGGCCAGCGGCCGCAGCGCCTCTTCCCGGACAGGATCGCAGACGAAGATCCGCGGCTCGGCGTCGGTCAGGAAGTAGTCCACCTCGGCCGGGGTGTAGCCGGTGTTCAGCGGCAGGAAGACCGCGCCCGCCCGCACGGTGGCGAGATAAAGGATGATCGCCTCGACCGACTTTTCCACCTGCACGGCCACACGGTCGCCGGGGGCGACGCCCAGATCGACCAGCGCATCCGCCATGCGTCCGATGCGGTCGATCAGGTCGGCATAGGCGATGTGCTCGCCCGAAGGGGTCTCGATGGCGGTGGCGGCGGGGTCAGCCACGCGCTGGGTGATCGTCTCGAACAGGTTCATGGCAGGCTCCGGCAGGTGATGTCAGGATGATGGGGCGGGCAGGGCGCGTTGCACCGCGCCCGAGGCGGCGACGGTGCTGCGTTCGGCAAAGGCCTCGTGGTTCGCCTCGATCCGGTCGAGGTCGTAAAGGTAGTTGACCATCAGCCCGTGCGATTGCCGCAGACCATTGGGGGAAAGGTCCCCCAGGAAGTTCAGCCGTTCCAGCCGCGCCCCATTCCCGAGGTGGAAGCGCGCCACCGGGTCGATCATCCGGCCCTTCGCATCGCGCGCGCTCAGGAAATAGGTGGCGGCGGCGGCCAGAAGCGGCGCACGCAGGCTTTCCACCGCCTGCGCGTCCCCATGCCAGCCGGGCCTGTTCAGAAGGGCGAAGGCCTCGCGCTGGGCCGGGGTCAGCAGGTCGGAGGCCGCGTCGTCGCGCTGCTGCGCGAGCCAAGCCGCAAAGCCCGGAACAGGCGACAGGGTGACGAAGCTGCGGATGTCGGGCAGCTCGGCCTTGAGGTCCTCGACCACCTGCTTGATCAGGAGGTTGCCGAAGGACACGCCCGCCAAGCCCCGCTGGGTGTTCGAGATCGAATAGAACACCGCCGTGGTGGCCCGTTCCGCCTCGATCGGTTGGCGGTCGAGCGCCAGCAGCGATGCCACGTTGTCGGGGATCGCCTCGGTCAGCGCCACCTCGACGAAGATCAGCGGCTCGTCCGCCAGTTGCGGGTGAAAGAACGCGTAGCAGCGCCGGTCGGTGGGTTCCAGGCGGTTGCGCAAGTCGTCCCAGTTGCGGATCTCGTGGACGGCCTCGTAGCGGATGATCTTCGCCAGGATATTGGCAGGCGTGGTCCAGTCGATATGGCGCAGCACCAGGAAGCCGCGGTTGAACCACGAGGCGAAAAGATGCGCGAAGTCGCTGTCCACCCGGCGCAGTTCGGGATGGTCGCGGAGATGGCGCAGCAGTTCCTCGCGCATGCGGACCAGCGCGGCGGTGCCGCCGGGCGCGAGGTTCAGCCGCCGCAGCAGTTCCTGCCGGCGCGGTTCGGCCACGATATGCAACGCCTCAACGGCCTCGGCGGACGCGGGTTCGGCCTGCACCGCGGCCAGCGCCGCCTGAACCGCGTCCAGGTCCGGCCCGAAGCGGTGGGCGAGGGTCTGCAGGAAGGCAAGCCGCGCGTTTTCGTCCGCCTGCTCGAAGGCCGACAGCAGCGCCCGCGCCAGCGCCACCCCCGAGGCCTCGCCGCGCCGCGACAGCAGCAGTTCGGCCAGTTCGGAAAGGTCGAGGGCCTCGACCACGCGATCCCCATCGCGCCGGCCGAGCAGGCGCCGGCCGCGTTCGGTCAACTGCTCGAACAGCTCGCCCAGAAAGGCAGAGCGCGACGGGCGTGCAGGCTCGGTCTTGATCACCACATCCTCCTTTGGGGGCCGGGACGCGGGATCGACCCGGCGGCATGACGAAGAAAGGCCACAGAACCATGGGTGCCAACCCCATGACCAGCCTGCCAGAGCCGACAGGCTGGTGGAAGAACGCTGGCCGCGCGGGGGTGCAGGGAACGGCGGGTGTGTGCGGTCACGCCACCGTCCAGCGACAGGACTCGCGATCCGGTGGCGGCCCTGTGCCGGATGCGATTTCCTGCTGCGGCCAGCGGGCGGTGCGAAGCAGGCGGCCATCCTTGTTCCGGGGGTTGCCGAGTGCGCCGCAGGATGGCCCGTGACGGCGAACAGGCCGTCGAAGATCAATCTTCCCTTGCCTTATCAGGCGCCGGGTCAGGATGCCTGGCATCCCGTCAGCGTGGAGATTCCGACTGCCGGCGGGAACGGCATCGTGAGGACGATTCGCCGAACGGTCTTGCTGGATTTCTCTGCAGCGACTTGCATCAAACGGATAAGGAACAGAGCCGGATGGAAGACGCCGTCCTGTTTCTGATGGCAGAGCAGTCCATCCCCAGCCTCCTACGGATCGCCTGATCGCCGTGGCGCCGCTTGCGGCAGGCAGGATCCCGGTCCATCTGCCATCATCAGGGCGCGAACCGGCGACGCCGGAATCTGCTCAGCTCAGGAAAGGTCATTCCCCATGCCGATCTACGTGGATGCCGACGCCTGCCCGGTGAAGGCCGAGATCGAGCGTGTCGCCACCCGGCACAGGCTGCGCGTCCTGATCGTCTCGAACGGCGGCATCAGGCCCTCGGCCAACCCTCTTGTGGAAACCGTGATCGTGCCGGAAGGCCCGGACGAGGCCGACAAGTGGATCGCCGAACGTGCCGGTCCGGGAGATGTGGTCATCACCGGCGACATCCCGCTGGCGTCAAGATGCGTGGCCGCGGGGGCAGAGGTCCTCAGGCATGATGGAGAGGCGCTGAATTCCGGAAACATCGGCAATGCCCTTGCCACGCGCGACCTGATGGCCGATCTGCGCGCCGCCGATCCCTTCAGGCAGGGGCATGGGCGAGGGTTCACCAAGGCCGACAGGTCGCGCTTCCTTGATGCGCTGGAACGGGCGGCCCGGCGCGCTGCCCGCTGAGCGGCAGGCCGCAGCCCTTGCGCACGGGCCTGCCCGTCAACTGTCGCCGGGACAACGGCGGACTGGCCCGTGCCTTCGCGCGGTCAGGGTCAGGAACCTGCGCCCGTGGGGTGCCGGTTCCTGAGCCGGGCCTTGAACGGCTGTTGCGCCGCTTCCGGTGTCCTTCGACCCGGCCGCAACCTCGCAGCTACTGGCGGACGTAGCTGTCGGTATCGGTGATCGTCGCATAGGCGAAGCCGAGCGCGGACATCATCGCGGCATGGACCGAGGCCGCCGGGACCGACACATCGCCGAATTCGAGATCCCGCGTCGCGCAGGCGTCCTGCACCACCGTTGTCCTGTAGCCATAGTCGCTGGCCGCCCGCGTGGTGGCGTCGATGCACATATGGCTCATCGCGCCGACGACCACGACCTCCTCGATCCCGCCGTCGTCAAGGATCTTCTTGAGATCGGTCTTGAGAAAGGGGTTGGGATGGTTCTTCACGACCACGGTCTCGCCCTCCTGCGGCGAGACTGCGGGGTTGATCTCGCTGCCCTCGGAATCGGGGGTGAAGAAGGGCGCATCGTCGCTGGGGAAGATGTGCCGGACATGGATGACGCGGTCGCCCTTTTTGCGGGCCGCGTCGATCACCCGGGCGGCGTTCGACGCGGCCTTCTCGATACCGACGAGTTCGTATTTCCCGTCCGGAAAATAGTCGTTCTGGATATCGATCACCACAACGGCGCGCTTGCTCATGGCCTGACCTTTCCTGTGCTGTTCATCCTGCCGATGAGGGAACGATAGCCGCGGCGGCGGGCCGTGCCTACCCGCCAATCCGGGGCAGGGGGTGTCCTCACGGGCATCCCCCGGCGGCGCGAGCAGGCCCCAGCCGAAGATGTCGCCGCGTTCCTCGGCGCCCAGGTTGCGGGCCTGCCCGACCAGACGCGCCCGGACCTCGGCCCGCGTCAGAGAACGCTCGGCCTGCAGCAGCAGCGCGGCGGCGGCGCTGACAAAGGGCGCGGCCTAGGACGTGCCGATCTTCGTGCGCCCCCCGGACCGAGGCGGCGGTCCAGACATCCACGCCGGGCGCGGCAAAGTCGATATACGGGCTGCGGTCGGCGCGGCGACAAACCCCGCGGTCGCGGTCCACGGCCGTCACCGCGATGACCTGGGGGTAGGCCGCGGGATAGATCGGCGGCGCGGAGGGACCCATGTTGCCTGCCGCCGCGATCAGGACCATGCCAGCCTGCGCCATGCCTGCGACCTGCGCCTCAAGCGCCGCGTTTGCAGGGCCGGCCAGCGACAGGTTGACGATCCGGGCCTCCTGCTGCTCAAGGTAGTCCTGCGCCCGGATCAGCGCGAAGGCGTCGGTGCGCTGGTCCTGTCCGGCGCGATGAAAGCTGTCCACGGCGGCCAGCTCGACCTGCGGGACAAGGCCCGGCGTCCGGCTGTCCGGGTCGCCCATCAGCAGCGAGGCGACTGCCGTGCCCGTGCAGCAGGTCCGAGGGCGGGTTCTCGTCCTCGACCCGGTGCAGGTGGATGCGGGCCTCCGACAGCGCCTCGTGCCCGGGGTTCAGCCCGGTATCGACCATGCCGATGCGCGGCAGCGGCCCGCCGCGCGGGGCAGTCGATCCCCTTGCAGGCTTCCGCCTGTTCCGTGCGGTAGAAATGATTGAAGTCGCTGCGCCCCGCGGGCACAAGCTGGCGGACGGCGGCCAGCGCCTCGTCCATGGTCAGGCGCGTGGGCTTGCGAAGGCGGGCGATACTGTCGCCACCCCCAAGGACGCCTTGTTCCAGAAGGGCGAAATCCCCATGCTGCAGCGCCGCGAGGCCCTGATCGGAGAGGCCGCGGGCGAGGATTTCGTTCTCGGCGCGCTGCGGCAGCGGGATTGGACGCGCGGGTGCCGCCGAACGCCGGCGCGGCCCGTCGTCGTCGTCCGCGAAGGCCGGGGCCACCAGCCATAGCCCTTCTGCATCCACACGCGGCTGAACCGTCAGCGCCATGGTCGCGGCCAGCAGCATCAACAGGAGCATGCGCATGAACTTGCCTCTTTGCTCGCATTCACGGGCAACTACGGCTGGGGACGGCAAATCTTCCCGATGTTCAAGCGGCCGGTTCGGAGAGTGTGATGGATGCGGCGTTCGGCGAAGCGCTGATCCGGCTGCGGCCCCCGCTGCGACCCTCTATGCACTGTCGCTGGCCCGGCGCGCGGATGTAGCCGACGATCTGGTGCAGACCACCGTCGAGCGCGCGATCCTGGCAGCCGACCGCTACGACCCCGCCGCGCGGCTGGGGCCATGACTGTTCCGCATCATGCGCAACGCCTTCACAGACCTGACGCGCCGGCGGCGGACGCGCGGCGCCGAGGTCGATGTTTTCGAGATCCCCGAGGCCCTGCCCGTCCAGGGCGACAGCGGCATCGAGGGGCGGCTGATGCTGCAGGCGACGGACAGCCGCGATGCAGGAACTGCCGGTCGAGCAGTGCGAGGTGCTGGAACTCGTGGGTATCCATGAACTCAGCTCTGCCGAGGCGGCCGAGGTTCCGGGCATCCCGCGCGGCACGGTGATGAGCCGCCTGTCCCGTGCCCGACTGCCCCTGGCCGAAAAGCTGTGAATAAGATGAGCGCCCATGCGTATGCCCATTTGACCCCAGTGTTTGCCGAGGAGCCGCGGATGCAGATCACTGTCGAGATCCTTATGGCCTTCGCCGATGATGAACTGGAAGCCGATTATTCGCGCGAGGTCGAGGCCGCGCTGGCAAGGGACCCCCGGTTGCAGGCGCAGCTGCGGGTCTTCATCGAAAGCCGGCGCGTTCTGCGGGAGGCGGCGGCCGCGCCACATCCCCCGGCCAACGACACGGCCCCGATCGCGCGCATTCGGGCCGCCGGGACCGTACCCGCCGCCACGCCTTTTCCCCAAGCCCGGTCCGCCCCCGTGCCGACCAATCTCGACCGCCGCCCGCTGGGCGAGACCGCCGCGGCACTTGCATCGGCGGTTATCGGGCTTGGCTTGTGGCAGTGGGGCGGCCCGGCGCCCGGGCTGTCCGAAGCGCAGCTTGCCGCGCTCGACGACCTTGCCTTGGGGGAGAGCCGCGAGTTGCCGGGGGGAAAGCGTCGTGATGATCGCCTCGTTCATGATGGCGCGCGACGCGTTCTGCCGTGAATATGAGACCCATTCCGGCGGAACCGCGACCCCGATGGCCGCCAGCCGCGAAGACGACGGCTGGTCGCAGCGTTTCGCCATGAGCATGACCGGAGCGGATAGCTATGTCCCGGCCTCGGGCGGGATCAAGGCGCTTGACGCCTTCCTGGCCGAAAGCGGCGCGGGCACGCCGCTTGGCCCCGAAGAAGAGGCGGCGCTGCTGACGCAGCGGCGCTGAAATCCCTGCCGTCCTGCCGTCCTGCCTTGGCGCCCTATCGGCGTGCTTTCCGCAGGCAGGGGCCGGGGGCCGGGAATAACCGCCGTCCTGCCGCGTGATACTTCTGCAGCGCCGAAGCCACCGCCTTGGAACAGGAGCAGATCATGCAGATCATGCAGATCATGAAAGTCGCAATTGTTGCCGCGCTGCTGGCAAGCGCTGTCGTCCCTGCCACCGCCCTTGCCGATCCGGCCGAACGGAGCCTGAACCGCCTCATCCTGTCCCAGACCGGCTAGGTCCATGACGACGACGATGATGACAGTCGCCTGCGCCATCGTCTTTACCACGGCCGCGGTGACGATGACAACGATGGCCGCCGCCGCGGGGGCCGTGTCTGGCGGGATGATGACGATGACGACGGGCGCCGTCGCATCCGCGGCCTGCGCGGGGATGACGACGATTGATCCGGTGCTTCGCAGACGTGCCGGGCGGGCGACGGCACGCCTGCCCCTCGTCAGCGCAGGCCGCGCCGGTTCAGAAGCCTCAGCGCCAGCCCGCGGCCCGCCCTCAGGACCGGATACAGGATTGCCGCCCGGCGGGGCGACCATGGTGGCGGTGATGACGGGCAAGACGTGCCGGCGCAGGCCAGCCCCAAGATCGAGCCATTTCGGCGCGCTGAAAAGATCGAGACGGATCATGGTCAGTAGTCCTCGATGTCGTTGACGAGAACGGCGGTGCACATCCTCCCCAGCGTGGCGTCGCGGGCGGCCTGCCAGTCGAAGCTGGCCTGAATGCGCTGCGGTCCGGAAATCTCGATCCGCGGGGGCGGCAGATAGACGGCGTGGACAGTGAAGGTGAAACTCTCGCCCGAGAGCAGGCTGTAGGCGAATTCCAACTCGCAGGCCTCGCCATTCATCGCCTGCGTCACCAGCGTCTGGTCGGCGAAGCGCACCTCGATCCGGCCGGTCAGCGCCGCCATGGACGGGTCCGCGCCATCGATGCGGCCGTCCGAGCGGATGGCCTCTATCCGGTCGAGGTTGTTGGCGTAGGTGATCTCGGCCGAGACCACGTTGCCAAGCGCCGAGCCGTTGCGCGTGATCGCCCCGTTGAAATGCCCGAAGCGCTTCAGTTTCAGCTCGGCCGGCGTTCCCGCGCCGCTGGTCCTGGCAACCGTCTCGCCCTGCGCCACCAGTCGCGCGGTAGCTGTGAGCAGGCCCGAGCGTTGCATCTGCCAGCTGAACTGGTCGAGGACACAGCCCGAGTACACGGCGTGGCGTGGTGCCTCCGGCATGCCGGTCTCGATCGACATGCCGGGCAGGCTCCATGCGCCCGACTGGAACTCATGGCTGTACGGCGCTTCCATGCCGGTGGCCGTCGGCGTTCCGAAGGCCGCCTTCAGCCAGAAGAAGGCCTCGGCGTCGAGCGGCACGACGACATCGCCATGTGCCGTGACCGCATCCTTGATGGGCGCCAGCGGATCGCGGCCGTAGCCCAGGAGCTCGGAGTTCAGCAGCGGCTGTTCGGCTCCGAGGGTGGTGCTGGCAAAGGGAATCCCGGTGAAGCCGCTCACCGGCGGCGTGCCATAGACGGTATCGAAGGCAAGCGCCATCAGCTCCCGCGCCCCCTTGGCTCGTGCCATGGAGGTCTCCTCGGATTGTCGGGTCAGGCCAGCGGGCCAGCTGTGGTGTAATGCAGGACGATCGGGATCACGGCCGCCTTCAGGCTCGCCGCGCCGTCGACCGGCAGATCGACCGGCCGCGGCGCTTCCGCCTCGGCCCAGTCGCAGAGACTGCCCAGCGTCCGGTCGGTGGCGAGCGCCGCGCCGATGCTGGCGCAGAGCGTGTCGACGGCTTTGTCCCGCGCCGGGTCCTGCACGACCGCTTCGATCTCGGCCCGGTGCTGGTAGTGGTAGCGTAGCGGCGATAACGTGACCTCGGGCTCACCGTCGCGCAGGATCAGCAGGCCATCGGCCGGAACGCGCTCGGGCAGCACTTCCCCGCGCAGCGCGGCGGCCGGCAGCGCCGAGAGCCGCGTATGAATCGCGGCGAGGATGGTTTCGCGGGCAGTGGACATGTTTTTCAGGTCACGATGCTGTTGCGGCGAACTCCTGCTTCACCGGCTTCGAGCCCAGGACTTCACCCGGCGTCGAGGCAGGAAGTGCAGGCGCAACGAGGAAACGGCTGGATTTCGACGCTGCAGTGCAACGGATCTTCTCGCTGACGTGTCGGCACGCACATCAGCTTGACACAGAGCGACACGGCGACGGGGGCGTAAGCGTCAGGCGCGCAGGTCGGATAGCTTCAGCCGCCGCGTAATCGCGGCGGCGGGCAGCAGCGCCAGCACCAGCGTGGCGCTGACAAAGCCCGCGACCAGCTTCGCCTCGGTCCAGCCGAGGCCGGCGGTCACGAGGATGTCGGTCCGGGCCGTTACCACCGCGGAGAGTCCGCGGGCGGCGAGCCAACCGACGCCGAGGCCAAGCACCGCCCCCGTCACGATCAGCGCCGCCGAATAGCCCCACATCACCGCGAAGACAAAGCGCCGCGGGGCGCCGATCGCCTGCAGCAGCGCGAAGCCACGGGCGAAGACGCGGGCGAGGATCATCAGCCCTGCCAGCACCGCTACGGTGACGAGGATCTGCGTCAGCCCGGCCATCAGCGACATCGCCTCGCGCACATCGCGCATCAGGCCGTGCATCTGCGCCAGCACCGTGCCGGGGAAGAAGGCCATCATGTCCGGGCGGTTGAACTGCGATTGCAGCGCGTAGGCCGCGGCGACGCTGTCGGCCTTGAGGAGCAGGGCGGGAGTGCCCGGGAAAAGCGCCGGATCGAAGGGCGGGCCGATCGGCTGGCCTTCATGGGCGTGGTCATGGTCGTGGTGATCGTGGGCAGCGGCCGCGGGCTCGGCATGACCGTCCGGGAGGCCGTGGACCTGCCAGACGCCCTCGACCGGCACGAGGACAGCGCGATCCCAGGGGCTGCCGGAGGGGCGCATCCGGCCGGTGACGACATAGGCGCTGCCCTCGTGGCTCTCGGCCTCGGGGCCGTGGCCGTGGACCGGGGTGAAGCTGGCGCCGACCTCGACCGGGGCGAAGGCGCCGGCGACCGCCTCGTCCACCGCCTCGAACAGGCGGCCCTCGGCGAGGTCGCCCGCGAGATGGGTCACGAAATCCGCCGTGGTCCCGACCAGCGGCGCGCCCTCGTAGCTGTCGCCGAAGGCAAGCGGCGCGGCAAGCTCCACTCCCGGCGCCTGCGAGACCTCGGCATATTGCGCGCCGGTCAGCAGCGGCACGTCCGACGGTTGCAGATAGACCGCGGCCATCAGCATGGTAATCTCGCTGCCGGGAGCGGCCACGATCACGTCGAAGGGCGCGGCGGCGCGGGCGCTGCCCTCGCGCAACCCGCGCTCCTGCGCCGTCAACGCGGCGCCGAGGCCGACCGACAGCGCGATCAGCGCCACGAAGGCGGCGTTGGTCCCGGCGAAGCGGCGCAGCATGGCGCGCACGAGGCCGCCGGGCGCGAAGCCGCGCAGGACGATGATGCCGGCGACAAGCCCGGGCAACAGCAGCGCCAGGACGATCAGCGCGTCCTGAACGCCCGCCGGCAGCCCGGCCCAGAGGTCATGGAGCGCGGTCATCGGTGATCTCCCCGTCCGCCAGCGTCAGGACGCGGTCCACTTGTGCCGACAGCGCCGGGTCATGGGTGACGACGACCAGCGTGCGCCCGTCCTCGCACGCGAGGCGCATGAGGTCCTCGGCCAGCCGGTCGGCATTGGCGCGGTCGAGCGCGGCGGTCGGCTCGTCGGCGAGGATCACCTCCGGGTCGGCCGCAAGCGCGCGGGCGACCGCGATCCGCTGCCGCTCGCCGCCGGAGAAGCTGTCCACGCGCCGCCCGCCCGCGCCGCCGAGGCCGAGCCGGTCGAGCCACCGGGCGGCGCCTGCGCGAAGCGCATCGCGCTGAGCGGGCGGCGCGAAGCCCGCCGAGACGGCGGCGTTGTCGAGGGCGGTCAGTTCCTCGAACAGGTGGAAGTCCTGGAAGATCAGGCCGAAATGGCGGCGGCGGAAGCGGCCACGGGCGGCGTCGGCCAGGCGCCCGAGGTCGGTCGCGCCCCAGCTCGCGCTGCCGGCGCGTGGCCGGATCAGCCCGGCCATGACCATCAGCAGCGTGGACTTTCCGGCGCCCGAAGGGCCGCGGATCGCCACCGCCTGTCCGGCCGGCAGCGTCAGCTTCGGCACGCGCAGCAGCACGCGCCCGCTTTCGGCCGCGACCGCGACGCCCTCGAGGCGCAGGTCGAGCCGCTCAGGCGCGGGCGAAGGTTGCATCGGCGAGCCGCACCTTGCTGTAGAAGCCCAGCTCCGGGTCGACGTAGTCGCCCAGTTCCAGCACGCCCGTGGTGTGGATGGGCACGTTGAACGCGATCACGTCCACCACGCGCTTGGCATAGACGGCGAGGATGTCGTCGGGCCAGGGCATCCCCGGCTCGCAGAAGGGGCAGACCGACATTGGCATCTTGGTCAGCACGAAGAACTTTGAATCGGCCTTCAGAGGCGGTGCCATGTAGCCGGCGATGGTCACGCGGCTGCCTTCGCGGCCGAGGGCGAGGTCCGAGAAGCTCAGGTCCTTGTTGTAGAGGTCGCGCAGCCGGATCGCGTCGTCGGCCAGCACCGGGCGGGCCAGCAGAAGCGCGGGCGCGAGGGCGAGGAGCGTTCGGCGGTGCATGGGCGTCCTTTCGGTGAAATGGCGGACAGGCCCCGAGGTCCGGGGCCTGCTTTCGCGGTTCGTCAGCTCACTCGGCGGTGATGGCGTGGTGCATGACGTGGAAGATCGCGTTCTGCTCCAGCACGCCGCCGATCAGGTGCGCCCAGGGGCCGCGCGCGAAGGCTGCCACGTCCGCGCCCGAATGGGTCTCGGAGTTCAGCGGGATCAGCGCCTGCTGCAGATAGTCCGGGTCGCTCGCCTCTTCCTCGGAGACGGCCGGGCGGCCTTCCGGGGCGGCGTAGAGAGCCTGCGACTCGGCGGCCGCATCCGTTGCTGTGCCGGTGTCCACCGCCGCGGTGTCCGTCGGCTGCGCGACCAGCACCGCGCCGGGGCCGTTCAGGAAGCCCGCGACGGTGTAGGGCTTGCCGTCGTCGCCGAGGTTCGGCGTGGCGAGCGCCTCGACGCCGTCGTTGTTGATCTCCATGCAGAGACCCACGATCGACGAGCCGCGGCCACAGTAGCCGTTGAAGGCGATCGCGTGCTCGTGGTCGGCGGTGACGATGATCAGCGTGTCTTCGGCATCGGTCAGCTCGACGGCCTTGCGGATCGCGTCGTTGAAGGCAATGCCGTCGGTCAGCGTGCGGTAGAGGTTGCCGGCGTGGTTGGCGTGGTCCACGCGCCCCGCCTCGATGCTGAGGTAGAAGCCTTCCTCGTTCGAGCCGAGCGCGTTGATCGCCGCCTCGGTCATCTCGGCCAGCGTCGGCTCGCCGGTACGGTCATGCTCGTATTTCATGTGGCTGGCCTCGAAGAGGCCGAGGATCGGGGCGTTGTTCCCGGCGGTGGAAAGCGCCGCGAAATCGGTGTCGTTCTCGACCACGGTGGCGCCGAGGGCGCTGGCTTCGTCCATCAGGTTGCGGCCGTCGGCGCGCTTGCCCGGCTTGCCCTCGCTGTCGGTCACCTCCGCCGGCAGGAAGTGCTGGCGGCCACCGCCCATCGCGACGTCGATCACGCCCGCCTGCATCTGGTCGATCAGCTGCGCGGCGATGTCCTTCTGCGCGCAGCCCTCGGCCACGAGGCTGTCGTCCTCCCAGTCGCGCGCCACGGTGCGGGCATAGACCGCCGCCGGGGTCGCATGGGTCAGGCGCGCGGTCGAGATCACGCCGACCGACTTGCCCATCTCGGAGGCGATCTCCGAGAGCAGCTTGACCTCGGTCTGCAGCCCTGCCGCGCAGTCCGCGACGGCGACCGTGTCAGGGATGTTGATGACGTCGTTCTTGCTCTTGATGCCATTGTTCATGGCCGAGGCGGTCGGCGCCGAGTCGGGCGTCTGGCCGTTGGTGGTGTAGGTCTTGATCAGCGCGACGTTCGGGAATGCCTCATGCGGCTGCACATGGTCGTCGCCGAGGCCGCCCTGCGCCTGTCCCTCGAACAGGCGGATGGCGTAGTTGGTGCCGACGCCATTTCCGTCCGCGGTGAAGAGGATCACGTTCTTCGCCCGGGTCGTGATCGGCTGGTTGGCGAGGCGCGCGGCGACCGCCTCCTGCCCGGCGGTGAACCAGGCATCCTGCGCCTGCGGCAGGTCCTGGGCAGCGACGGGCAGCGCCAGCATCGGCAGCGAGACCCCGAGGAGAAGCGTTCTGAGCATGTGAGCAGTCCTTCCGAGACAGCAGCGATTTCGCGGCTGCAGATAGGCCGCGAAGGTGACGCGCGCGTGACTGCGTCGTGACAGGCTCGTGACGCCAGGGGCGGGCGGCGTGTTCCTGCCTGAGCGTTGGAGAAAGCTCGACGACCGGCCCACTGCACAGGACGTTTAGCATCTGCAGCGAACGTTCGCTCCCAGGCCCGTGCGGTGATCGGGCAAGAGCATCCATGATCCACGATGCATATGCACCGTGAAGCCGGAGCCTGCGCTTGATCATCGAACCTGCTCCCCCGGCCAGTTCGCCACGATCAGCCCCGGCACCGCATTGCGCGCCAGATCCAGCCGTTTGCGCAATCTGACCTGCGGCACCAGCAGGAAGATCGGCACGGTGGTGAGCCCCCGGCCGGTCTTCGAGCGCGACGCCACTGCACGGCCCTTGGTGTTCAGCCGCCCCTCGGCGACCAGCAGGCTCAGGCCCCTGCGCCGATAGACGAAGCGCAGACGCAGCCCGCGCCGCCGCTCCCATTCGCCGGGTGTGATGCGCCCGCCGCGCAGGGATTTGCCTGCGGCGGGCAGCGGGATCGCCAGCCAGAACCCGTTCTTCGAGCGGATCAATGGCCCGGTATCATGTGCGCCGACAATGACCGGCGCTTTCGACCAGACCAGCGCCGCCGCATCGAGGCTCTCGCCCGACCTCGGGAAGCTCTGGCTTCGGATCGAGTTGGCCAGCCGCATGCCGAGCCCCGCGCCGGTGATCTGCAACCGCCAGGCACTCTTCAGCCCGGTCCCGGCCGCGCGCATGGCGGAGGTCACCGCGCGTTCGCCCGCCGCGACCTCGGCCGCCATCATCGCAGCGATGTCGGGATCAATGTCGAGCTTCAGTTTCACGCGGACCTCAGCTCCACGGTCCAGACCAGCCGCTCACGGTCGCGGAGGGGCTCGCCCTGGATGAGGAAAGCCTCGCCGTCGATCTCGATGCGGTCGCCGGGGCGAGGCTGCTGCACCTCGGCAATGCGCAGGTCGATCCGGGTGGTCTCGGACCAGAGCCTCGCGTCGCCGAAGTCATTGACGGCATCGGCGCGGCGGGCAACGACGCGCACCAGAACAGGCGCCCCGCCGTCGGCGATATAGACCGCATCCCGGGCGATATTCGGGTCGGCGAAGAGCGTGTCGACGGCGGCGGCAAAGGCGGACATCACGTCCGCCGCGCCGCGCGCAGCACCTGCGGCCGGGTGCAGATCGGCAGCGGATTGCTCTCGATCTCGAGCCGCACCCATTCGTCGCGGTCCCGGTCCGGGATGGTGCGGGCGTAGAGCGGCAGACCCAGCGTGTTTACCGTCTCGAAGGTGTCAGCGGGGGCGTGGTAGATCTCGAACAGCCCCTCGACGCCTTCGGGATAGAAGAAGGCCTTGTCGGTCGGCACGCCGAAGCCCGCGCCACCCCGATAGCGCCGGAACGTGATGCCGCCGAAGCTGACCTCGTCAGCCACCCGGCCGCGCAGATCGGCGGCAGCGGCGGTGTTGAGATAGGTCTCGCGCACCTCCTTGTGCGCGACCAGATCGGCGAAAAAGGCCGAGCCGCATTCCGCGCGCACCTGGATCGCGCCGGCAGCCAGGCCGCCCATCGACGCCTCGACATCCTCGATCAGGACCTGGCAGCGTTTCCGGAGCGCGCCCGAGGCCGGCGAGGCATTGTCGAGGTCAAAGTCGATCTCGGCGGCGGGCGTGATGCCGAACTCGGTGAAGTAGCTGATCACGGTCGCGCCGTCTTTCGGATCCTTCACGATGCCCTGAATGCCGTTCAGCAGGTGGTACTCGAAGGTGGCCTCGGCATCCTGGCGCAGACGGCCGAGCTTGCGGGCGACCTCGCTCTGCACCTGCTGGGCAGCGCTGTCCGAGCCGAAGTCGCGGATCCCCTGGATTTCCGAAGCCCAGAGCACGTCCTGCTTCTTGAACTGGCGGCACACGAAGGCGCGCATCTCGCGCCGCTCGGGCATCTGCTGCTCGTAGGCCGAGCCGCGTTCGGAGAACGGGATCAGCGACAGCGTGCCGTCGCGGCTCTCGATCACCACGGTGCGCGCACGCACGCCCCGCGGCGAGAACAGGCCCGTGCCCGACAGGATCGCGGGCCGGAAGGGAATGTTTTCCAGCGCGCGGGTGAGTTCGATGATGGTGAAGGCATCGCCTTCGAAGATGTCCATCGTGGCCATGGGAATGCCTCCGTTCGAGAATTTCGGACCCGCGGGCCGGAGCCGCGGATCAGCGGACGAGAATGCCTGCCGCCAGAAGGGCAGCATGGGCCGCGGCGATTTCGGGGGCGCCCGGCGTGCCGGCGAAGACGAGATCGTGGCGGTTGACGATCGCGGGACCGCGGATCAGGGCGACGGCGAGCGCATCGCCGCCCGACGCGTCGGCCTTGCCCCAGAGCACCGCAGCGGCGGTCTCGGTGCCGTCGACGGCCGCGGGATCGTGGGCGGCGTATTTGCCGGAGGCGGTGATCCTGCCCAGTACGGTGCCGGGCTCGAGCGTGCCGGTTGCAACCGTGATGGTCTCGCGGGTGTAGTCGCGGAACGCCTCCCAGACGAGGAAGCCGCCGGGATGCGGGGTCTCGGTGAGCGTGGTCATGGGTCATCCTTTCGGCCTGAAGGTGCGGGCGACGATCTCGCCCCAGGGGCGGGTGCTCAATGGGCGGCCCGGTTGCGCGTGATGGCCGGCAATCTCGGGCTCGGCCTCGGCTTTCGCTGCGAGCAGCGCGGCGCGGACGTGGTCGAGGTCCGCATTGCTTTCCAGAAAGCGCCCGGCCATCTGCGGCTGTCCGGCAAGCCGGCAGAGATCGACGACGGCGCGGGCGTGCGAGATCGCCTCGGCGCGGATCGCCGCGGGATCGGGGGGTGCGCCGTTGGGTGGTGGCGTCTTGACCGGCGGCTGTTGGGCGTCCGTCCCGGCGATCGCTTCTTCGTCGGTGGCAGAGGCCTCATCGCTCTCCGCGGCAGCACCGGTGGCCTCGTCGGCATCGGTGCCGTCGTCATCGCCGTTGTCGGGTCCAGCCGCGACCGCTTCCGCCAGCGCCGGCGGCGCGTTGCGGAAGCGCGTGATATCGAAGCTGGCAGCGATCCGCACAGGTTCGGCAAGCCGGTCGGCAAAGCCGAGCGCCAGCGCCTCGCTGGCATCCAGCCAGGTCTCGGCGGCCATCAGCGCCGCAATCTCGTCAGCGGGGCGGCCAGATTTCGCGGCGTAGCCGGCGGCGAGGCTGCCACCCACCTTGTCCAGCGCCTCGGCCATGGCGCGCATGTCCTCGGCCGTGCCCATCACCAGACCGGCAGGATCATGGATCATAAGGAACGCGTTCTCGGGCATGACGATCTCGTCGCCCGCCATGGCGATGTAGGAGGCGGCCGAGGCGGCGATGCCGTCGATCCAGACCGTGACCGTGCCGGCATGCCGCTTCAGCGCGTTGAAGATCGCGACAGCGTCGAAGACCGACCCGCCGGGGCTGTTCAGCCGCAGATCGACCGGCCTGCCCTCGGGCAGTGCGCCAAGCTCCGCAAGGAACCCCTTCGCCGAGACCCCGTAGGCCCCGATCTCGTCATAGATCGCCACTTCCGCGCCGGTTCCCCGGGCGCGGATCGCATACCAGCTTGCCATGTCGTCACTCCTGTTCGGGGCCGGGACCGGTCGACTTAGCGACGTCGCTGCCGTTGGTGCCGGTGTCGCCATCGCCGGGCTGTGCCCGCGTCGCCGGTGTCGCGCGGGCTCCCTGCGTCTCGCCCGGGCTCGTGCGGTAGCGGAGGCCGAGACGATCGACGCGGTGCGCATCGGCGGCGTTCTCGCGGTCCACGTCCTCGACGTCATAACCGGTGGCCTCGACCACCTTGCGCCGCGAGGTGATGCCTGCCTCCATCGCCAGCACCTGCGCCTGGATGTCCTTGAGCGGATCGACCCAGTCCCAGCGCGGCGGGATCCACTGCACCGGCCGCGCCGCAGCGGGATCTACATCGAGCGCACCGGAGAGCGCGGCTGTTTCCAGCAAGCGGCGCCAGACCGCCCGGCAGAGCTGGTGCACGATCAAGCCATGCTGCAGCTGTCCGATGCGGCGCCGGAACTCGACCAGCTCCGCCCGCAGGCTCGAGTAGTTCGCCTGCCGGACATCGCCGGTGACCAGATGATAAGGGCAGTGATAGGGCAGCCCCAGCGATGCCGAGACCGCCAGCAGCGTCCGGTACTGGAACGCCTCGTAGCCGCCGCCGACGTCGGCGGGGCTCGAGAACTTCACGTCCTCGCCGGGCAGCAGCACCTGCATGGTGCCGGGCTCGAGGCTGGCGATGGCCGTTCCATTGAGGTCCGCCTCCGCCTCGCCCATCATCGGCTCTTCCGGGGCGGTCTTGGTGATGAAACCCGCGAACATCGCCGCGGTCTTCTTCCGGTCGAGCTCGGCGTCGCCATACTGGTCGAGCAGGAACAGCCGCACCATCGCGGGTGCTACATGCGGCAGCCCCCGGATCTGGCGCGCGTCGATCGGCCGGTAGATGTGCAGCACATCCGCGGCCGGCACGCGCACGGTCTCCGGGGGCACCGGCCCCTGATCGGTGCTGTTGCCCGGATGGCGGCGGCGGAAGTGATAGGCCACGCGCCGGCCGATCGCATCGAACTCGATCCCGCAGCGGATGCGGTTGCCGGAGGGCAGCACCTCGGTCTTCTCGAAGGGCAGCATCTCCGACTGCAGAAGCTGCAACTGCAGCGGCACCAGCAACCCGTCCTCGGCCCGGCGCGGGCGCAGCCGCACGAAGCACTCGCCGGCCACGAACATCTCCCGCGCCACCATGGCCTGCAGCCCGTAGAAGTCGGTCAGCCCGTCCGCGTCGGCCTCGTCGGTCCAGGCGAGCCAGAGCCGCTGGACCCGGTCCCGGAGCGCCGCGTCCCCGATCAGCGACGAGGGCTTGATCCCGTCGCCGACGAGGTTCGAGGTGAAGGCTTCGCAGGCATCATCCGCGAAATGGTTGCGCCGCGCAATCTGGAGGCTGCCGAATGACCAAGAACAGCGACACGATCCGCGTACTGATCCCCCTGACGGTCCGCAAGCGAAACGGGCGGCCGAAAATCATGCCACCCGCCGATTACCGGCCAAGCGAGGACCAGACACAGGAGCCCCACATCCTGCGGGCCATCGGCCGGGCATGGGGTTGGCGGCGGCGGATGGAGGCCGGCGAGTTTGCCACGATTCAGGACCTGGCCGAAGCCGTCGGGCTGGCGGAACGCCATGTCAGCCGACAGTTGCGGCTGGCCTATCTCTCGCCAGAGGTGCTGAAACGGCCGACCTGCGGGCGTGAGGCCTTGGCGGTCAGCCTCTACGATCTGTGCTTTCCGGCGGGGGATGCTTGGCAGGAACAGGTCGAGCGCGCGCTCGGCTGACCTTCAATGAAAGCTCGCCTGAAAGGACATGGCGGTGAGCGAGACATGCGCATCCAGCGGCGGGTGCAGTTCGAACGCCTTCGGCTCGCGTGAGAAATTCCACAGCCGGAACAGGCGCCATTCCGAGCGACGCTCCTCGGCAACCGCCAGTTCGTTGCGAGTGATGTGAAAGGGCGTCCGCTCCCAGCCATTCGTCGTCTTGACTTCAATCAGGCGCGAGCGCCCATCCGGGGCGAAGCTGGCGATGTCATAGCCCGCGCCGTCGCCGTCCTCATCCGAGACCCAGCGCACCTTACGGGCCAGGTCGTCCCGGCCCGCCGACCGTAGGGCCGTCCGCTCGTGCGCCAGCACGCGCTCCTCGCCGGCACGGCCGAGGGCACGGTTGCGCTCGTCCCGGCCTGCCACGTCGAACTTTCGGGCGATGTGCAGCATCTGCTCCAGCTCTTGCGGCGGCGGCTGGTTCGACAAGGTAGGCGGCGGCCCGATCCAGATCTGCGTTGCCTCTTGCAGGCCACCCGCAGGCCGCAGACCAGGTTGGCGACCAAGCCATGCCGAATTCAGCGCCAGCCAGCGCGCCACGGCATCCACCAGCGTCATCTGGAAGTTGAAGGCGGGCTTGTAGCCTGGGATCCAGTCCTCGCCGAGCCCCTTCAGCACTGCGCTGATGTTCTGGTGCTTGAACTCGATGGAACTGCGATTGCGGTCGATGCGGGCCTGAAGATCCCGATTGTGCTTGGCCTTGTTGTAGGGTCGCCCGGCGATGTCGTCAGCCAGCATCGCGAAGTAATCCGCAACGATCAGGTCGTTCTCTTCATCCGTCCAGGGCCTGTTCGACATTGCGCCAGGCTATGCGGGAGAAGTCTTTTTGTCATCAGGGACTTCGCGCCACCCCGCACAACCACGTCGCCTTCGGGTGTCTCCGTTCGCACCGACAGCGGTCGAACGCGCATCGACCCCGGCGCAATCCGCTTCTGCCAAGGGGCTAAAAAACGTTACCTTTTGAATCCGTCTCGATTTTGGTGAAGGGCGGGTGGAAAGAGACGCGGGGCGTTCAGAGACCGTTTTCGGGCCATCGCCCAGTCTCCGAAAGTCGGATGGCTCCGCTCAACCCCTTTGAAAAAAGAAAAAAGGCCCTGTCAGGGGCCTCGTCATGGGTTCGCGAATTGAAGGTGGCGGAGACGAAGGGATTCGAACCCTCGAGGCGGTTTCCCGCCTGCACCCTTAGCAGGGGTGTGCCTTCGACCACTCGGCCACATCTCCGCCGGGGGGTCTAGCAGCAGGAGGCCAAGGGGAACAAGGGCTTTTTCTCTGCGTTGGCCCGGAAATCGGCAAGGAGGACCTGGGCCGTTGCTGCCACGGCAGACACGGGCCGAACTGCTCTGTCATGAAGGGTGCCGCTCTTGCGCGCAGGGGGCTCTTTCACCTGCTGTTGTGCTGCTGCAGGCTGAAAGTACTCGCCACTGCAAGCCGCTGCCACCTGGAAAGTGAGCGGAACAAAGGTTGCTTTGCCATGAAGAAAGTCAGGCCTCCATGGCAGGTTTGCAAGTGCGGCGGGTAGGGAGAGGAAGCCGCTTCGCGGAGAGGCCGGGAGTTGGCGGAAACATCACTCAGCAGGTGCCGCGTGGCCGTTGATTGGCTCTGCCACTTGGCTATGAACCGAAGGGCAGGGAGGTCTGTCCCTCGTCTGCACAACGTGCAGATACGGTTGTCCGTCCCATCACACGGGCGTTCTTCCGAGAGGCTGCCTCAGGCCAGCATGCGGGTGTCACCGCAGACAGAGATGCTCTGCCCCGAGATGAACCTGCCCAGCGGCGAGGCGAGATACAGGACCTGGCTCGCGATCGCCTGCGGCGGGACGTATTCCTTGATCGAGGTGTAGCGGAAGGCTTCTGCCTCAAGCTCGGCGAAGCTCTGGCCGCGAAGCTGCGCCTTGGCCTCGAGCACGCGGCGCTGGCGGTCGCCCGAGACGATGCCGGGCAGGATCGCGTTCACGCGGATATTGTCCTCTCCCAACTCGATCGACAGCGATTTCGTCAGGCCGATCACGCCCCATTTCGCGGCGGCGTAGGGGGTGCGAAGGGCGAAGCCGACCCGGCCGGCCACGGACGACAGGTTGACGATCGAGGGGTTGGCGCTTTCCCGCAGGGCAGGAACGGCGCTGCCGACCGCCACGAACTGGCTGGTCAGCACCACGTTCAGCGTGCGGCTCCAGTCGGCGAGGTCGATGTCCTCGATTCGGCCGGTCGGGCCGGCGATCCCGGCGTTGTTCACCAGGCAGTCGAGGCCGCCCAGCGCGGCGATGGACTGGTCGATGAAGCTGCGCAGCGCCGCCGCGTCGGACACATCGACCCGCTGCGAGATGACGTTCTGCGGCAATGTCCCAAGCGCTTCGGCGTCGATGTCGCAGGTCGCAACGCGGGCGCCTGCCGCAAGGAACGCGTCAACGATGGCGCGTCCGATCCCCGAGGCGCCTGCGGTGACGATCACCCGCGCGCCGTCCAGTTCAAGGTTCATCCGGTCATTCCTTCATGTTGAAATAGTCGCGCTGCGCGAGAATAACCTCTGCCGCCACCGAGATGTCGGACCGGATCGCCTCGGCCGCGGCCTCGCGGTCCCGCGCGGTCACCGCCGCGATCAGGTTCCCGTGGGCGATGATCGAGTGACCGGCCCGGTCGCCCTGCGCGGTGGGACCGATGTCCAGCGAGATCAGCGGTCCCGCGCGCAGCCAGGCCATGCCGATCAACTGCCGCAGGGTGGGCGAGGATGCGGCATCGTAGAGCGTGAAATGCAGCCGGCGGTTCAGCATCAGGGCATCCGCCCGGCTGCCCCCGGTCATTTCCAGCCGGAACGCCTCGTGCAGCGCCCGCAGTTCCCCGGCCGTGCTGTCCGTGATCCTGTCCACTGCAAGCCGCGCCGCCTCGCATTCCATCAGGATGCGGGTACGGGTCAGTTCGCGGAACTCGTCCTCGGTCATCCGCGGCACCTCGACGGCGCGGTTCCTGCGGACCGCGAGCGCCCCTTGGGCGACTAACCGGCCTACCGCTTCCCTGACCGGCATGGGCGAGACATCCAGCTCTCCCGCCAGTTCCCGGATCGAGGTCTGGCTGTCCGGCTTCAGCGTGCCGTCCAGAAGCATCCGCGCGATGGCGGCATAGGCCTGTTCCGTCAGCGACGGCCGAGGGGCAAGCGGCTGGATGTTCAGGTCGTTCATGGGCGACCTCCGGTGTTGACAGGCGGAAAATCGGTCAGCAGTATGATCTGAGATCACACTGGATTGCATCGCCGGTCAAGTAAGCATCGCTGGCATGCGGTTCGCGCAAGTGAAGTCTCGGGGAGGGGACGTTCATGCTGAAGACAATCGGAAGACGGCAGTTGCTGAAGACGGGCGCGGCGTTCGGCGTGATGGGCCTTGCCGCGCCATCCATCCTACGTGCGCAGACCGATCCCATCGTCATCGCCCACCTGACGCCGCGCACCGGATTCCTGGGTCCGATGGGTGAATATGCGGTCATGGGCGTTGATCTGGCGGTCGAGCATATCAACGCCGGCGGCGGCATCAGCGGCCGCATGCTGGAGGTGATCAAGGAAGATTCGGTCAACCCCCAGACCGCGACGACAAAGGCCGAGCGGCTGGCCGAACGGCCGGACGTGGCGCTGATCATGGGCGAGATTTCGTCGGCCTCGGCGCTGACGATCTCTCAGGTCGCGGCGCGGGCCAACAAGCTGTTCATCAACACCGGCGCGAACTCGGACACGCTGCGGGGGCAGGACTGCAACCGCCACATGTTCCACGTCGAGGTGCAGAACGCGATGGTGGTGAACGCCGAAGGCAACTATCTGCTGAACAACGACATGGTGAAGGACAAGGCGTGGTATATCCTCAGCGCCGACTATGCCTTCGGCCATGATCTGCGCAACGGGGCGCTGGCCTTCCTTGAACGGCACGGTGGACGGACGGTCGGCGACGATCTGATTCCGACGGATGCGACGGATTTTTCTTCCTATCTGCTCAACATCCGGGCGGCGGCGCCGGATGTGCTGATCTCGAACCTTGCCGGGACCCAGACGGCCAGCTTCTTCAAGCAATATGCGGAATTCGGGCTGGATATCCCGCTGGCGGGTTTCGACTACAACACCGTGATCGCCTGGGCGATCGGGGCGCGGGACTTCCAGGGGACATGGCCCTGCGTCTGGACCCACCAAGTCAAGGCCGACGGCTCGCAGGCCTTCGCCCAGTCCTTCATGGAGAAATACGGCCGTCCCGCCGACAACCAGGCCTATCTGGACTACATGGGGCTGCGGGTGATGGCCGATGCGATCGGCCGGGTCGGCGGGACCGACACCGAGGCGCTGATCTCGTTCCTCGAAGACCCGGCGACCGATTTCGACGTGCTGAAGGAACGCCGGGGCCGCTTCAACCCGGCAAACCACCAGTTGCTGCAGGAAGTCTATGCGGTCACGGCGCTGGATGCTTCCGAGGTCCAGAATGAATGGGACATCTTCACGACCTCGGACCCGGTGCCGAACGCCGACCAGCCGCTCGAGGTGCTGATCGAGGATGCCGTGGGCGGCACCTGCTCGTTCTGAGGCAAGGGGCCTTGCCGGCTTTCCGATGAAAACAGGGTGCGCCGGTTGGCGCGCCCGGCCAGCCTTCATGACAGGTCATCCGAATGGTATCGATCTTTCTGTCCCAGCTTCTGAACGGCCTGCTCGATGGCTTCTACTACATGCTCATCGCGCTTGGCCTGTCGCTGATCTTCTCGCTCGGCGGCATCGTGAACCTTGCCCATGGCGCGTTCTTCACGCTGGGGGCCTACCTGGCCTTCGTATTGTCGCCCCATATCGGCTTCTTTGGCGCGCTGGTCGTGGCGCCGCTGATCGCGGCGGCCGTGGCCGTCGTCGTCGAGCGCGTGCTGTTCACCCGCTTCTACCGCGAGGACCCGCTGTATTCGCTGCTGCTGACCTTCAGCCTTGCGATGATCATCGAACAAAGCCTCAGATGGTATTTCGGCGCGACGCCGCGCGCCTACTCCATGCCGGATGCCCTGCGCGGGCAGGTCTTCATGGGTGATTTCGTCTATTCGCGCTACCGGCTGTTCCTGATCGCCGTGGCGGTCGCAACGGTGGCAGGCGTCTGGTACCTGCTGAACCGCACGCCCTTTGGCCGGATCGTCCGCGCCGGCATCCAGAACCCCGACATCCTCGGCACGCTGGGCATTTCGCTGCGACCCTATCTCTCGACCGTCGTGGCGCTGGCCATCGGGATCGCCGCGCTTGCGGGCGTGCTGATGGCGCCGATCCAGCCCGTCCATCCGCTGATGGGGGTCGAGGTCGGGACCGCGGCCTTCGTGGTCGTGGTGATCGGGGGCCTCGGGTCCTTCTGGGGCGTGGTCATCGCCGCGATCATGGTCGGGCTGGTCAAGGGCCTGATGATCGGGCTGGGGCAGTCCCAATTCTCGATGATGGCCATCTACCTGCTGATGTTCATGGTCCTGCTTCTGCGTCCCCGCGGCCTGCTGGGCGAGCGCATCACCCGTTTCGAATAGGTCTTCCATGCAGAACATGCGAACACTGACGGTCGCGGCAGCGGCGCTGATCCTGCTGCCCTGGGCCTTGTCGCTGCTTGGCCTCGGCCCGAACAGCGCAAGCGAGGTGGTCATCTTCGCCCTCGCGGCGATGGGGCTGAACATCCTTGCGGGCTATACCGGCCTTGTGTCCTTCGGCCATGGCGCCTGGTTCGGGCTGGGGGCCTATGTCGCGGGCATCACCGCGCTGCGGCTGGGCAATGCCAGCATGGCCGTTTCGCTGGTTGCGGCCCTGCTGTTCACGGCGGCACTCGCGGCGGTCATCGGCTTCCTGGTCCTGCGGCGGCGGGGCGTCTATTTCTCGCTGATGACGCTGGCGCTGTCGGCGATGGGGTTCCAGTTGGCCTTCCGCTGGACCGAGGTCACGGGCGGCGAGAACGGGCTTGGCGGGATCGAGCGGCCGGGCCTGCTGGACAACAACCTCAACTTCTACATCGTCGTGGCGGTGCTTGCCTTCCTGGTGATGGCGCTGATGCTGCGCGTCCTGCAGTCGCCGGTCGGCAGCGTCTTCGTCGCCATCCGCGAGAACGAGAACCGGGCGCAGGCGTTGGGCTATCACGTCCAGCGCTACAAGCTGGCGGCCTTTGTCCTGTCGGCGACGGTGACGGGGCTGGCCGGGGCGCTGCTGCTTTACAAGAACCGCCTGACCTCGGCCGAGCCGATGTCGGTGATCTTCTCGGGCGAGCTGCTGGCGATGGTGGTCATCGGGGGCATGCGGGGCTTCCTGGGGCCGGCGCTGGGCGCGCTGTTCTACATCCTGTTCCGCGAATACCTGTCGATGTATACCGAGAACTGGCTGTTCTGGTTCGGCCTGATCTTCCTCGGCTTCGTCCTGTTTGCGCGGCAGGGCCTGGTGGGCATCGGCGCGCAGGTCAGGCGCCGCCTGTTCCCCGAGGCCATGACCGGCGCCGCAATGGCCGACCGGAAGATCGAAAAGCACCCGCTGCCCGCCGCCATCCGGGGTCGCGACGCAGGCGGCGGCAACGTGCTGGTCGCCGACGACATCTCGAAGACCTTCGGGGCGCTGAAGGCGGTGGACGGCGTGTCGATCCGGGTTCGCGACAAGACGCTGCATGCCCTGATCGGGCCGAACGGCGCGGGCAAGACCACGGCCTTCAACCTGCTGTCCGGCATCATCCCCGCCGACAGCGGCAAGGTCAGCTTCCTCGGTCGCGACATCTCGGGCAGCACGCCCGACCAGATCGCGGGGCTGGGCCTCGGCCGGTCCTTCCAGATCACCAGCCTCTTTCCCGACCTGACGATCCGCGAGAACCTGCGCCTGGCCGTGCAGGCCCATCATCCCAGCCGTACCCGTGCCCTCAGCCCGGCCGGCAGCGTGGCCGAGGTGAATGCCAAGGTGGACGAAATGCTCGACTGGATCGGGCTGAGGGGGATGGAGAACGCCATCGCGGGCTCGCTGTCCTATGGCGGCCAGCGGCTGCTGGACCTCGGCCTTGCGCTGTCGACAGAACCGAAGATCCTGCTGGCCGACGAGCCGCTGGCGGGCCTGTCGGTCGCTGAACGCGAGCGCGTCGGGCTGCTGATCAAGGACGTGTCCACCAGCATCCCGGTGCTTCTGGTCGAACATGACATCGACCGGGTGTTCGATCTTGCCGACCATGTGACGGTGATGGCCGAAGGGCGCGTGCTGCTGGACGGCACCGTGGACGACGCCCGCAACTCGGCCAAGGTGCGCGAGATCTATATCGGCTCGGGCACCAGCGCCGTCGCGGCCTCGGCCCGGCAGGGGCAGTTCTCGGACGAGACGATCCTGTCCATCGACAGGATGAACCTTCACTATGGCAAAAGCCACATCCTGAACGACGTCGGCTTTGACCTGCACAAGGGCGAGATCCTTGCGCTGCTGGGCCGGAACGGGGCGGGCAAGTCCTCGGTGCTGAAGGGGGTGACGGGGATCGTCACGCCGTCTTCCGGCTCGATCCGGCTGATGGGAAGCGAGCTTGTTGGCCTGTCCAGCGCCCGGATCGCGCGCAAGGGCATCGGCTATGTGCCGCAGGGCCGGGGGCTTTTCGCGGGCATGACGGTGCGCGAGAATCTGGAACTCGGCCGCATCCGCCGCCAGACCGGGGAAGGCACCCACTGGACCTCAGAGGAGATCCTCGAATATTTCCCCCGCCTGCGCGAGCGGCTGGACACGCCCGCCGACCGCCTGTCAGGCGGCGAGCAGCAGATGGCCGCCGTCGCCCGCGCGCTGTCGGGCGACATCCGGGTGCTTCTGCTGGACGAACCCTTCGAGGGGCTTGCACCGGCGATCGTGGAACAGTTGTTCCGCACCTTCGACCGGCTGCGCGACCGGCTGTCCATCGTCATCGTGGACCACAACCTCGACCTGGCGCTGGCTCTGTCCGACCGCACCATTGTCCTTGAACGCGGTCGCGTGCTGCATGAGGTGGAATCGCGCCGCATCGCCACGGACCTCGACCTGCGGCGCGAGATGCTGTGGCTATGAAAGGGGGAACGGGGATGAATCACATCGCCATCGTCGGCGCGGGGCTGATCGGCCGCTCATGGGCCTTCGTCTTTGCCCGCGCGGGCTTCGAGGTCGGCGTCTGGGACAAGGACGCGGGCGTTCTGGACCGGCTTGCCGCCGATGTCGCCACCATGATCGAACGGGTCGCCCCCTTCGGCCAGGCCGGTGACGATCCCGCCGCCACGGCGGCCCGCATCCAGCCGGTGCGCAACCTTGGCGAGGTGCTGGCCGGCGTGGACATGGTGCAGGAAAGCGGGCCCGAGGTCCTCGACATCAAGCGCAGGCTTTTTGCCGAACTCGACCGCCTTTCAGGGCCAAATACGATCCTCGCCTCCTCCTCCTCGGCGCTGAAGGCGTCGAGCTTCGCCGAAGGGCTGCCGGGCGCCGCGCGCTGCCTTGTCGGCCACCCGGTCAACCCGCCGCATCTGGTGCCGGTGGTGGAAATCTCGCCCGCGCCCTTCACCGATCCGGCCGTGACCGAATGCGCGCGTGACATCTACGCCCGCGCCGGACAGGTGCCGGTGGTGCTGAAGAAAGAGATCGACGGCTTCATCCTGAACCGCCTGCAGGCCGTGCTGCTGGCCGAAAGCCTGCGCCTGATCGCCGAGGGCTATGTGGACGTGCAGGGGCTGGACGACACCATGCGCCACGGGCTGGGCCGCCGCTGGGCCTTCATGGGACCGATGGAGACGATCAACCTGAACGCCCCCGGCGGTGCCGCCGATTATCTGGACCGCTATGGCGCGATGATGGCGGGCCTTGCCGGTGTCGAGGTCGGCGACGCGGCCTTCTCGGCCGAGGCTGCCGCCAAGGTGGGCGCCGCCTTCCGCGACGTCTCGACCCCCGTTGCGGTCCGCGCCCGTCAGGAATGGCGCGACGAGGAACTCGCTGCGCTGGCTGCGCATCTGGCGCAGCGTGAAACCCGATCCCACAATTGAGGACAAGACCATGAGCCTTCAGGGCAAAGTCATCATCACCTGCGCCGTCACCGGCGCGATCCACACGCCCTCGATGTCGAAGTTCCTGCCGGTCTCGGCCTCGGAAATCGCCGAGGCCGCGGTGGGCGCCGCCGAGGCGGGCGCCGCCATCATCCACCTGCATGCCCGCAACGAAGAGGACGGCCGCCCCGACCAGTCGGTCGAGGCCTTCCACCCGATCCTCAGCGTCATCAAGCAGCAGACCGCCGCCGTCCTGAACATCACCACCGGCGGCGCGCCCACCATGTCCATCGCCGAGCGGATCCAGCCCGCCAAGCACTACAAGCCCGAAGTGGCCTCGCTGAACATGGGCACGATGAACTTCGGCCTGTTCCCGATGCTCGACCGCTACGAGGCGCAACTGAAGCACCAGTGGGAACGGGAATACCTCGGCAACAAGGACATCATCTTCCGCAACACCTTCGGCGATGTGGAACAGGTGATGACGACCTTGGGCGAGGGCGGGACGCGCTTCGAGTTCGAGTGCTACGACACGTCGCATCTTTACAACCTCAAGCATTTCTTCGACCGCGGGCTCGTGACCGGCCCGCTGTTCATCCAGACGGTCTTCGGACTGATGGGCGGCATCGGGGCGCATCTGGAAGACGTGATGCACATGAAGCGCACCGCCGACCGGCTGTTCGGCGACAACTATCGCTGGTCGGTGCTGGGGGCGGGGCGCAACCAGTTGTCCATCGCCGCGATCTCGGCCGCGAACGGCGGCCATGTGCGGGTCGGGCTGGAGGACAACCTCTGGGCCGGGAAGGGCCGGCTTGCGGAAACCAACGCCGAGCAGGTCCGCGCCGCCCGTCAGATCATCGAGGGGCTGGGCCTGCAGGTCGCGACCCCCGACGAGGCGCGCGAGCTGCTGGCGCTGAAGGGCGGCGACCAGGTCAACTTCTGATTTCTCCGCCGCCTCGTCCCGAGGGCGGGGCGGCATCCGAACCTTCCATCCGGAGATGCCGATGACCCCGTTCCCCGACTTTTCGCTGAAGGGGCGCACCGCGCTTGTCACCGGCGCGGGCCGCGGCCTCGGCCGCGCCATCGCCGAGGTCTTCGCCCAGGCGGGTGCCGAGGTGATCCTTTGCGCGAGAACCGGGGACGAAATCGAATCCGTCGCCACCGGGTTGCGTGACGCGGGCTATCGCGCCAAGGCCCGGCCCTGCGACGTGACCGACCTTGCCGCCTTCCGGGCGGTCGTGGACGGACTGGAACGGCTGGATGTCTTCGTCAACAACGCCGGCACCAACCGCCCCCGCAGGATGACCGAGGTGACGGAAGAAGACTTCGACCTGATCATCGGCCTGAACCTGCGCGCGGCCTTTTTCGCGATGCAGGCGGTGACGCGGCGGATGACTGCGCTTGGCCGGGGCGGGTCGGTCATCAACATGTCGTCGATGCTGGGGCATATCGGGGCCGAGGACCGCTCGGTCTACTGCGCCTCGAAATGGGGGATCGAGGGGCTGACGAAGGCCGCCTCGATCGAACTTGCGCCGCACCGCATCCGCGTGAACTCGATCTGTCCGACTTTTATCGAGACGCCGCTGACGAAACCCTATTTCGAGAACCCGGCCTTCCTGGACCATGCCCTGCGGATGATAAAGCTGGGGCGTCTGGGTCAGGTCGAGGATATCACCGGCGCGGCGCTTTATCTGGCGTCCGAGGCCTCTGCCCTGATGACAGGATCTTCGATCGTGCTGGATGGCGGCTGGACCGCCGAATGAACCGGTGCCTGCGCGGGACCGGGGTGCCGTGACGATGGCTATGCCCCCGGCATGACCGCCACCCGCAGGACAGCGGGCCTGCGAAATTTTACAGCGGCAGGTGTTTACATACATACATGAATGTCTATATCGGCCCGATGCAAGGAAGGGCCGCATGCGGAAGACACGGGAAGATTCGGAGCTGACGCGGCAGGCCATCCTTGATGCGGCCGAGCGGATGTTCTGCGAGCGGGGCTTTGCGGCCACGACGCTGGACGCGGTCTCGCGCGCGGCAGGGGTCACACGCGGGGCGTTCTACTGGCATTTCAAAGACAAGACCGAGGTCCTTGCCGCCCTGCACCAGCGCAGCTTCCTGCCGCAGGAACAGATCCTCGCCGGGGTCGCCGATGCCGGGCCGGACCCGCTGGGATGCCTGCTGGACGCGACGGTCGAGGCCCTGCAATCCTTTGAGAAGGACGAGGGGCGGCAACGGATCTTCCGCATCATGTCAAACCTGACGCCGGCGGAACGCAACGACACGCTCGCCCGGCTGGATGCCGAGATGCGGGCGCTGATCCTGCGGATCATGCAGCGCGCGCGGGACAACGGGACGCTGCATCCCGATTTCACCCCGCACGAGGCGCAGATCGTCCTGTCCGTCACCGTGGTCGGCCTTCTCCGCGAATGGCTGCGATCCGGCAAGGGCTTTCCGCTGGCGTCCTTCGGCGGCAGGCTGCTGCGCCGTCAAATGGACCTGCTGCGCGCAGCTCCGACGGCCGGGCGGATGACCCGCCCCCCCGGTCGCGCAAGCCCCGCGATCAAGCATTGACTTTTCCGGCGCCGACGCGCCGAAACCCCGCCAAGCCGTTTCTCCCGACAACCGGAAAGCTCCACATGCTCCGATTCCGTTCCTCTTCGCCCGCGCTGGGCGTGATTGCCGCGCTGCTTGTCAGCCTTTCGCCGCTTGCCGTTTCGGCGCAGGCGCCAACCCCGTCCGTGACCGTCATCGCCGCAGAGCCGACCGACTATACCCTGACCGCGCGTCTGCCTGGCCGCATCAAGGCCTCGACCATCTCCGAGGTGCGGCCACAGGTGTCGGGCATCATCCGCGAACGGCAGTTCGAGGAAGGCCGCGAGGTCGAAGCGGGCCAGCCGCTTTACACCATCGAGGACGAGACCTACGCCGCCGCCGTCTCCGCAGCCCAGGCCAGCGTGGCGCAGGCGCAGGCGAACTACGATCTTGCCGAGCGCGAGGCCCGGCGTGCCGAGGAACTGCTGGCCACCAACGCCGGATCGGGCCAGAGGCGCGACAGCGCCGTGGCCGCCCGCGACGGGGCCAACGCCGCGCTGCAACTGGCGCAGGCGCAACTGCAATCGGCCGAGATCGACTACGAGCGGACGACCATTCGCGCGCCCATCGCCGGCGCCATCGGGTTTTCCCAGGCCACGCCGGGCACGCTGGTCGCGGCCCAGCAGCCCACGCCGCTGACGACGATCCGGGCGCTTGATCCGGTCTATGTGGACGTGACGCAGTCGGCCAACGACCTGCTGCGCTGGCGCCAGGCCGAAACCCAGGGTGGCGTGCTGGCGACGGGGCAGGCCACGCTGATCCTGCCCACGGGCGACGAATATCCCGTCAAAGGCGAGTTGCGCGCAGCCGAGCCGCAGGTCGAGCCGACGACCGGCATGATCACCCTGCGCATCGCCTTCCCCAACCCCGACAAGCTGCTGCTGCCCGGCCTTTATGTCGAGGTGCTGCTGCCGCAGATCGAGGAACAGGGCGTTTACCTCGTCCCGCAATCCGTGGTGATGCGCGACGCGCAGGGCGTTCCGCATGTGTGGGTGGCCGAGAACGGGACGGTCGCGGTGCGCGACCTGACGATCCTCACCTCGGATGCGAACAACTGGGTGGTCACCGGCGGGCTGAACCCCGGCGACCAGATCATCAGCACCGGCTTCCAGAAGGTCGCGCCCGGCGCCCCGGTCGAGATCGCGCCCGCCGAACAGCCCGCCGCAGCCCGGCCGGCAGCGGATGCCGCGGCACCGGCCCAAGCAGCCGCGCCGGCCGAAGGGAACTGACGCATGGCCCGCTTCTTCATCAACCGGCCCATCTTCGCATGGGTCATCGCCATCATCATCATGGGCTTGGGCCTGCTGTCGGTCCTGCAACTGCCGGTTTCGCAATATCCCTCGATCGCCGGCCCCTCGATCGTCATCAGGACGGCCTACCCCGGCGCCTCGGCGCAGACATCGGCCGACACCGTCGTCCAGCTCATCGAACGCGAGATGACCGGCCTTGACGGGCTGCGGAACATCGAATCCTCGACGACCTCGACAGGCGGCGCGCAGATCACGCTCAGCTTCGAACTGGGCACCAACCCCGACATCGCGCAGGTGCAGGTCCAGAACAAGCTGGCGCAGGCCGAGGCCGGGCTGCCCGAGGCGGTGGCGCGCCAAGGCGTCACGGTCGAGAAATCGGCGACCGGCTTCCTGATGGTCGTGGCGCTGGTGTCCACCGACGGGACGCGCAGCGCCATCGACCTTGCGGACTATCTCAACTCCTACATGGTCGAGCCGATCTCGCGGATCGACGGCGTGGGCAGCGTGCAGGTCTTCGGGTCGGAATACTCGATGCGGATCTGGCTGGACCCGACCAAGCTGAAATACTATGACCTGACGCCCGCGCAGGTGGTGGGCGCGATCCGCGCCCAGAACGCCCAGATTTCCGCGGGCGCCTTTGGCGCGATGCCCGCGCCGGAAGGCCAGCAACTGAACGCCACGATCACCGCGCAGTCGCTGCTGCGGACGCCCGAGGACTTCGAGCGCATCGTCCTGCGGGCCGACACCGACGGTGGGCTGGTCCTGCTGCGCGACGTGGCCCGCGCCGAACTGGGGTCCGAGAACTACGAGATCGAGGGCTTCTACAACGGCCAGTCCTCCTCGGGCCTTGCGATCCAGCTTGCCTCGGGCGCGAACGCGCTCGACACGGCGGAACTGGTCAAGGCGCGGGTGGCCGAACTGGCCCAGTTCATGCCGGCGGGCGTGGAATATGTCATCCCCTATGACACCACGCCCTTCGTCCTGATCTCGATCGAGGCGGTGGTGCACACGCTGATCGAGGCGATCATTCTGGTCGTCCTGGTCATGCTGATCTTCCTGCACAACTTCCGGGCGACGCTGATCCCCACGCTGGCGGTGCCGGTCGTGATCCTCGGCACCTTCG
The DNA here is from genome assembly GCF_014164635.1 of Paracoccus sp. MC1854. Taxonomy (NCBI): domain Bacteria; kingdom Pseudomonadati; phylum Pseudomonadota; class Alphaproteobacteria; order Rhodobacterales; family Paracoccaceae; genus Paracoccus; species Paracoccus sp. MC1854. The sequence goes on from NZ_JACJFU010000006.1 coordinate 134,582, forward strand.
GGATCATGGCGGTGCTGGGCTTCAGCATCAACACGCTGACCATGCTGGCGATGGTTCTGGCCATCGGCCTTCTGGTCGATGACGCCATCGTGGTGGTCGAGAACGTCGAGCGGATCATGCGCGACGAGGGATTGGGTCCCGTCGAGGCCACGCGCAAGTCGATGGACGAGATCTCGGGCGCGCTGGTCGGCATCGGCATCGTCGTCTCGGCGGTGTTCGTGCCGATGGCCTTCTTCGGCGGCTCGACCGGCGAGATGTACAAGCAGTTCGCCGTCACCATCGTGTCCGCCATGATGCTGTCGGTCTTCATCGCGCTGACCTTCACGCCCGCGCTTTGCGCGACGATGCTGAAGCCGCATCACCACGGCCATTCGTCCGGCCGCCGGATGGGCGCGATGGCCTGGCTCGGCAGCCGCTTCAGCGACTGGTTCGAGCGGAACTTCGGCCGCGTCACCAATGGCTACATGGCCATCGTCCGCAGCACGACGGCGCGTCCGTGGCGGATGATGATCGTCTATGGCCTGTTGCTGGCCGGCATGGTGCTCATGTTCCAGCGCACGCCCACAGCCTTCCTGCCCGACGAGGACCAGGGCGCGATCATGACCATCGTGCAGGCCCCGACCGGCACCACCGCCGAGGCGACCGAGGCTGTCATGGACAAGGTCTCGGACTATTTCACCACCGCCGAGGCCGAGAATGTCGAATCCGTCTTTGCCGTGCGCGGCTTTTCCTTTGCGGGGCAGGGGCAGAACATGGGCATGATGTTCGTCCGCCTGAAGGATTGGGAGGAACGGGCCGATCCGGAACGCTCGGCCCAAGCCATCGCCGCGCGCGCCTTCGGTCCGCTGATGGGCGGCATCCGCGAGGCCATAGTCATCCCCATCGTCCCCCCCGCGGTGTTGGAACTCGGAAACGCCAGCGGCTTCTCGGCCTACCTGACGGCCTCGGCTGGCCAGTCGCACGAGGAACTGCTGGAAGCGCGCAACATGCTGCTGGGCATGGCGAGTGAAAGCCCGGTGCTGACCGCCGTGCGCCCCAACGGGGTCGAGGACGCGCCGCAGTTCGAGCTGAACATCGACTGGGCCAAGGCCGGGGCCGTGGGCGTGACCGCGACCGACGTGGGCTCGTTCCTGGCGACGGTGTGGTCGGGCGCTTATGTCAACGACTTCATCTACGAGGGCCGCATCAAGCGCGTCTATGTGCAGGGTGAACCATGGGCGCGCAGCGCGCCGCGCGACCTGGAACTGTGGCGCATCCAGAACGCCAACGGCGAGTTCGTGGATTTCTCGACCTTCGCCACGCAGGACTGGATCTATGGCCCGCAGCAGGTCAAGCGCTACAACGCGCAGGCCGCGATGGCGATCGACGGGATGCCTGCACGCGGCTACTCGACCGGTGACGCCCTGATCGAGATGGAGCGGCTGGCGGCCGAGCTTCCCCCGGGCTTCAGTCTGCAATGGACCGGCCTTTCGCTGGAAGAGAAGGAAGCGGGCGCGGGCGCCTATGCGCTTTACGCCTTGGCCTTGGCCACGGTGTTCCTGTGCCTTGCCGCGCTTTACGAAAGCTGGACCATCCCCATCGCGGTGCTGCTGGCGATGCCGGTGGGTGTCCTTGGCGCCCTGATCGGCGCCTGGGTCGGCGGGCAGGAGAACGGCGTCTACTTCCAGGTCGGCCTGCTGACCGTCGTGGGCCTGACCGGGAAGAACGGCATCATGATCGTCGAGTTCGCGCGGGAGCGGATGGATTCCTTCCGCGAGGACGCGGTCACGGCGGTCCGCACCGCCGCGCGGCTGCGGCTGCGGCCGATCGTGATGACCTCGCTGGCCTTCGGGCTGGGGGTGATGCCGCTGATCCTGTCCTCGGGAGCGGGGGCGGGCGCGCGCCACGCCATCGGCTATCCCGCGTTCTTCGGCACCTTCACCGGGACCGCCCTGACGCTGATCTTCGTGCCGGTCTTCTTCGTGATCGTCACCCGGCTGTTCACGCGCAAGCGGATGCCGGCGGAAGCGCCCGCCACCTGAGGCGCTGCCGATCGAAAGGCCCCGTCCATGGACGGGGCCTTTTCATTCGGGCCACCTGGAAACGAAACGGTCGCCGCAGGAGTTCTGCGGCGACCGTTCGTCGATGGGGCAGGGGTCAGCGGATCGGGTTGCGGTAGATCATCCGCCGGACCGAGCCCGTCTTGGACCGCATCAGGATCGTCTCGGTCTCGATGAAGTTCGGCTCGCGCCGCAGGCCCTTGACGATGGACCCGTTGGTGACGCCGGTGGCGGAAAAGATCACGTCCGCCGTCACCATCTCGTCGCGGGTGTAGATGCGGTTCAGGTCGGTGATGCCGGCTTTCGCGGCACGCCCGCGTTCGTCGTCGTTGCGGAACAGCAGCCGACCCCAGATCTGCCCGCCCATGCATTTCAGCGCGGATGCGGCCAGCACGCCCTCGGGCGCCCCGCCCGAACCCATGTACATGTCGATCCCGGTCTTCTCGGGTTCCGCCACATGCATGACGCCGGCGACGTCGCCGTCGGTGATCAGCCGGATCGCGGCGCCGGTGGCGCGGACCTCGGCGATCATCGCCTCGTGCCGCGGGCGTTCGAGGATGCAGACGGTGATGTCCTCGGGCTTGACGCCGCCGGCCTTGGCCAGCGCATGGACGCGTTCGGTCGGAGTCATGTCCAGGCTGACTACATCCGTGTCATAGCCCGGACCCACCGCCAGCTTGTCCATGTAGACGTCGGGGGCGTGCAGCAGCGTGCCGCGCGGGGCCATGGCGATCACGGTCAGCGCGTTCGGCATGTCCTTGGCGGTCAGGGTGGTGCCTTCCAGCGGGTCCAGCGCGATGTCCACCTCGGGGCCGTCGCCACTGCCGACTTCCTCGCCGATGAACAGCATCGGCGCCTCGTCGCGCTCTCCCTCGCCGATGACGACGACGCCACGGATATCCAGCTTGTTCAACTGGTCGCGCATGGCGTTGACGGCAGCCTGGTCGGCGGCCTTCTCGTCGCCGCGGCCGATCAGCCGGGCCGAGGCATGGGCTGCGGCCTCGCTGACGCGGGCGAGGCCCAGCGAAAGCATCCGGTCGTTGAAATCGGTGGTAGAGGCGCTCATCTGTCGATCCTTGCTGGCCGTTTGCAGGCGCTCTTAGGCCCGGCCCGTGGTTCCGTCCAGCCTGTGGGCGCTAACAGATACAAATGAGGACAATCACTCTGCCGATAGCTCCAGCGCCAGCGCGTGGATACGGGGCACGATGTCGCCCAGCGTGCGGTTGACCAGCCGGTGCTGTTCCACCCGGCCAAGCCCCTTGAAGCGACCCGAGGCCATGCGGATGCGGAAATGCGTCTGCCCGCCCTCGCGCCAGCCCCCGTGGCCGCGGTGTTGTTCGCTTTCGTCGATGACCTCAAGCCGCGTCGGCTCAAGCTCCATCAGGCGTGCCTGCATCTCTTCGGCGATAGTCTGCTGCATTTCCGGCCGCTCCCTCTTTTTCTTCCGGTGAAATGACCTACACTCCCGGTCCCGAGTCGAAAAGCAGGCCATTCATGACCAACAGCGACCCGTTCGGTTTCGATATCTCCGCCGCTTCGGACAAGAAGCGGCGGTCCAAGGGCCGTCGCGGGATGTCCGGCGCCTTCGAGACCTCGACCCGCAGGTGCGACAAGGCCGGCTGCACCCAGCCGGGCCAGTATCGCGCGCCGAAGTCGCCCAAGCAGCTGGACGATTACTACTGGTTCTGCAAGGACCATGTGCGGGAATACAACACCAACTGGAACTACTTTCAGGGCCAGTCCGAGGCCGAGTTCCAGGAGTTTCTGGACAACGCCACCGTCTGGGAACGCCCGACCCGCCCCTTTGGCCGGGCCACGCAGGAACAGGCCTGGGCCCGCCACGGCGTCAGCGACCCGCTGGAGATCCTTGGCGCCAATGGCACCAACCCCGAGGCCCGCCTGCGCGCCACCCGCAAGCTGCCGCCCACCGAGCGCCGCGCGCTGGAGATCCTGGACGCCAAGGACAGCTGGACCAAGCAGGAGATCCGCAAGCAATACAAGTCCTTGGTCAAGGACCTGCACCCCGACATGAACGGCGGCGACCGTTCCGACGAGGACCGCCTGCAGGAGGTCGTCTGGGCCTGGGACCAGATCAAGGACAGCCGCAGCTTCAAGGAGTGATGGGCGCCGCTTCGGCTTGGGCCGGGCCTTCCCCGCTGAAAGCCACCGGACCCATCTCGCGGAGAAAACGGCCGTCAAGGCTGTCTCTCCTCCGGGTGTGCGGAAGCCCACCGGAACACTTCCGATCCTCCGCAGCCATCTGTTCTTCGAACGGGGTCGAATATCCCGCAGAGGCTCGGGCGTGTGAAACCCCTTTCTTTCTGGCGCGCTGTTTCACAACAGCGGGACGTCGCCCCATCGGGCTTGCGCCCGGGCACCGGCTTGGCGACAAGCGGCGGCATGACCACCTTCCTTGATGTCGAACGCTCTCTGACCGGCCGCCGCTGGACCGGCCCCGATCCCGCCGGGGAACGGATCGCCGAAGGGCTGGCGCAGGCGGCGGGCCTTCCGCTGCCCGTGGCCCGCATCCTCGCCGCCCGTGGCGTCACGCCCGAGGACGCGCCGGGCCATCTCGACCCGTGCCTGCGCGACCTGCTGCCCGATCCCCTGCGCCTGCGCGACATGGGCCTGGCCGCCGAGCGGCTGGTCGCCGCACTCACATCGGGCGAGCGCATCGCCGTCTTCGCCGACTATGACGTGGACGGCGGCGCCTCGGCGGCGCTGATCCTCTGCTGGCTGCGCGCGCAGGGGCGGGACGCGACGCTTTATGTCCCCGACCGCATCGACGAGGGTTACGGACCCAACGCCCCGGCCATTGACCGGCTCGCGCAGAACCACACGCTGATCGTCTGCGTGGACTGCGGCACGCTCAGCCACGAGGCGCTGGCCGTCGCCCGCGGCCGTGCCGACGTGGTCGTGCTGGACCACCATCAGGGCGGCGAGACCCTGCCGCCCGTGCTGGCCGTGGTGAACCCCAACCGCGCGGACGAGGACGGCGCGCTGGGGCATCTCTGCGCGGCCGGGGTGGTCTTTCTGACGCTGGTGCAGGCCAACCGTGTCCTGCGCGCGCAAGGGGCGCCCGAGCCCGACCTGATCCCGCTGCTCGATCTGGTGGCGCTGGCGACGGTGGCCGACGTGGCCCCGCTGGTGGGCGTGAACCGCGCCTTCGTGCGGCAGGGGCTTGCGATCATGGCCCGCCGCGCAAGGCCGGGGCTGGTGGCGCTGTCGGACGTGGCGCGGCTGGACAGCGCGCCCTCGGCCTTTCACCTGGGCTTCCTGCTGGGTCCGAGGATCAACGCGGGCGGACGGGTGGGGCGGGCGGACCTGGGCGCGCGATGCCTCAGTTCCACGGACCCGTCCGAGGCCGGGGCGCTGGCGCTGGAACTCGATGCGCTGAACCGCGAGCGGCGGGCGATCGAGGGCATGGTGCGCGAGGCCGCGCTGGCGCAGGCCGAGGCGCGCGACGATCCCGTGCTGTCCTGGGCGGCGGGCGAGGACTGGCATCCCGGCGTCGTCGGCATCGTCGCCGCGCGGCTGAAAGAGGCGACGGGCCGGCCCTCGGTCGTGATCGGCGTCTCGGGCGGCGTCGGAAAAGGCTCGGCCCGCTCGGTGCCGGGCGTGGACCTTGGCCGCGCCATCCAGCGGCTTGAGGCCGAGGGGCTGATCACCCGCGGCGGCGGCCACGCCATGGCCGCCGGTCTGACGGTCGAGCCGGCGATGATACCCGCGGCTATGGCGCGGCTGTCCGAACTCGTCGCGGGCGCGGTGCAGGGGGAGGGCGGGGACGCGTTGCGCATCTCGGGCCTGCTGGACGCCCGCGCCGCTACCCTCGACATGATCGAGGCGCTGGACCGCGCCGGTCCCTTCGGCGCGGGCGCTCCTGCGCCCCGCTTCGCGCTGTCGGGCCAGATCATCGAGCGCGCCGACACGATGGGCGAATCCCACCTGCGCCTGCGCACCCGCAGTCCCGGCCTGGCCCCGCTGGACGCGGTCGCCTGGGGCGCGATGCAGGGGCCGCTTGGCCCTGCGCTGCTGGCGGCAAGGGGGCGCCGCCTTCATCTCGCGGGGAAACTCGAACTCTCGGTCTGGGGGGGGCGCCAGCGCGTCCGCCTGCGTCTGGATGACGCCGCCGAGGCCCCCTGACGCTTCACGGGAATTTCGGCAAGGCGATGAATTTTCTGCTTGCAGCCACGCCTGGCTTTGCCTAGATACCGCTCCACGCCGCGCGGCCAAGGCTGCAGACGCGAAAAGGTGGCCCGTTCGTCTATCGGTTAGGACGTCAGGTTTTCAACCTGAAAAGAGGGGTTCGACTCCCCTACGGGCTGCCACTTTCCCTTTATAGCAAGAAGCTGGCCGTTCATGGTGCGGTCTTTGGCGATCTGGTCGCCGAAGATGGCGAGGGCTCCGCCGCCGGTTCAGGTCACCTGCCCACAGCATCGAACACTGTCGGGCTCATGTGGCCGGGATGGACATGAACGAGGGCAATGGACCTCCGCTTCCCGGTCAGGCTGAAAAGCCGCGGCCGGCACCCAGCACGGGGTCATGCGGCGGCCGGGGTAGGGTGATCGAGGGGTCGCCCTCGCCTTTCTGCATGTCCGGGGTAACACCGCCCGGACAGGCGCCGACTAAGGCGAAATTGTCGCTCTGGCCACGGTTGCAATGGGCCAGCCCGGCGGGGACCACGACCACGTCCCCCGCCTCGATCCGGTGAATCTCGCCAGAAGGGCCGCCAAGCTGGATGTCGGCCCAGCCCGCGTAGCAGCCCAGCGCCTCATGCGTCGTCGCATGGTAGTGGCGAAACTCGTGGACGCCGTTCCGCCAGGCGCCGGTCCAGCCGTTCGCCGCAAACCTGTTCTCGAACCACGCGGGGCGCGGCTCGCCCACGCCCTTGTGGACGACCGGCGCGGTCACCGGCGCAGCCGCGCGATCAGGGATGAGGTGTCCCAGCGGCCGCCGCCCATCCCCTGCACGTCCTTGTAGAACTGGTCCACCAGCGCGGTGACGGGCAGGCTCGCCCCGGTTTCGTTGGCGGTCGCAAGGCAGATGCCAAGGTCCTTGCGCATCCAGTCCACCGCGAAGCCGAAGTCGTATTTCCCCTCGGCCATCGAGGCATGGCGGTTCTGCATCTGCCAGCTTCCGGCGGCGCCCTGGCTGATGACCCCGACCACCTCGGGAATCGAAAGGCCCGCGCGTTCAGCGAAGTTCAGCGACTCGGCAAGCCCCTGCATCAGTCCCGCAATGGCGATCTGATTGCACATCTTTGTCAACTGCCCGGCACCCGAGGGCCCCATCAGGCGGCAGATGCGGGCATAGGCGGCCATCACCAGCTCGGCGCTGGCGTAATCCTCGGGCGAGCCGCCGCACATGATGGAAAGCTGCCCGTTCTCGGCTCCCGCCTGACCACCCGAGACCGGCGCGTCCACGAAGCCGAGGCCCGCCGCCTGCGCCACCACCGCCAGCTCGCGCGTGACCTGTGCCGAGACCGTGGTGTGATCGACGAAGACCGCGCCCTTGGCCATGCCCGCGAAGGCGCCGTCCTCGCCGGTGCAGACCTGCCGCAGGTCGTCGTCGTTGCCGACGCAGGCCATGACGAACTCGGCCCCCTTGGCTGCGGCGCGGGGCGTCGTCGCGTGGCGGCCCTTGTGGCGGCTGGACCAGGCCTCGGCCTTGGCGGCGGTGCGGTTGTAGACGGTGACCTCGTGCCCTGCGGCGGCAAGATGCCCCGCCATCGGAAAGCCCATCACGCCCAGTCCCAGAAATGCCACCCGCGCCATCAATCCCTCCGGTCTGCCGCGTTGAAAAGCCGCGGCCGCTGCCCTATCAGCCTTGCACATTCCATTGCCTCCGCGCCCCGGTCAACCGGCGCCCGCCGATTTCAAGGACGTTCCCCACCCATGCTTTTGCTGTTTCGCTGGCTGGTCCGGCTGACCATCGGCCTGATGATCGGGTTCGTGGCGGCGGTGGTGCTGGCGTGGTATTTCGCCGTCCGTTCGCTGCCCGACTACGACGCGCAATTCGCACTGGCAGGGGTGCAGCAGCCGGTCGAGATCGTGCGCACGACCGAGAACGTGCCCCATATCCTTGCCGCCACCGACCACGACGCCTTCTTCGCGCTGGGCTTTGCCCATGCACAGGACCGGCTGTTCCAGATGGTGGTGCTGCGCCGCGCCGCGCAGGGGCGGCTGGCCGAGATGTTCGGCGAGCGCGCCTATGCCGCCGACGACCTTGCCCGCAGGCTTGGACTGTGGCGGAACGCGCAGGCCTCGGTCGAGGCGCAGGACGAACCCACGCAGGCCGCGCTGCTGGCCTATGCCGACGGGGTCAACGCCTGGGTGCAGCAGGTGAACGAAGGCGCACGGGGCCGAGGCGCGCCCGAGTTCTTCCTGCTGCCGGGCGACATCGCCTATTGGCAGCCGGCGGATTCGCTGGCGATCCTCAAGCTGGTGGCGGCAGGCGCCTCGGGTCAGATCCGGGCCGAGGTGATGCGGGCGCGGGTGTCGATTGCCGCCCCCCAGCGGGCGGGCGATCTGGTCGGCGCGGAAGGCGAGCCGCCGCTGCCCGGCTATGCCGCGCTGTTCGGCAGCGGTGCCCGCTTCGTCGTGCCTCCCGAAACCCCTGCGCCGGACTGGTTCGACTCGCTGGTCGGCTATGTCGGCGTCGGTCTGGGTGCGACTGCCAATGCATTTGCCGCCGCAGCCGAGCGGACAGCGGCGGGTGCGCCGCTGCTGGCGAACGATCCCCATGTGGCGCTGACGGCGCCCTCGCTGTGGTATCTGGCGCGGATGGACCTGCAGGCGGGCAGCGTCATCGGCGGCACGATCCCCGGCATTCCGGCGATCTTGGCCGGGCGCAACCCCGGCCTTGCCTGGGGGCTGACCCCGGCCTGGGTGGACGATCAGGACATCGTGATGGAGGAGGTGCAGCCCGGCGCCCCCGACCGCTATCTGGGCGATGGCGGCTGGCGCGATTTCAGCACCCGGCACGAGATCATCCGCGTCCACGGCGCAAGCGACCGCCGCATCACCCTGCGCGAGACCGAGGCCGGCCCCGTCATCCCGCCCGCGCAGCTTGGTCTGGCCGGGGTGACGCCTATGGGCCATGTCCCCGCGCTGCGCTGGACCGGGCTTTCGACCGCCGACACCACCATGACCGCGCTGGTCGCGCTGATGCAGTCACCGGACCGCGCCGAGGCGCAGCGGGCCGCCCGCGGCATCGTCGCCCCGGCGGTCGAGGTGACGCTGGCCGACGAAGACGGCATCGCGCAGGTCCTTGCCGGGGAGATCCCGCGCCGTGCCGCCGAGCATCCGACAGCGGGTCGAATGCCCGCGCCGGGGCGTGATCCGAATGTGCGCTGGCTCGATCCCGTTGCCCCCGGCGATCCGCTGAGGGCCACCGCGCTGTTGCAGGGCATGGTGGCCGCGACGGGGGCCGAGCGGGCCGCGGGCGCAGGGATTGCGCTGATCCCGCCGCCCGGCGGCACCGCATCGGATGGTTCCGATCCGCAGGCCGCGCTGACGACCATCCCTGCCTCATCCTTCGAAGAGACGAACCCTGCCGCCGGCACCGGCAAGGGGGCCACCCGCCCCCCGAACCTCGGGTATGACCGCGATGATCCGCTGCGGCTGTCGCGGCTGTCTCGGCTGCTTGCTGCGCGCGAGATCCATTCACGCGACAGTTTCATCGACGCGCAGCTCGATACGGTCAGCCCCACCGCCCGTGCGCTTCTGCCGATCGTCGGCGCCGAGCTGTGGTTCACCGGCGACCCTGCTGCGCCGGGCACCCCGGAACGCCAGCGGCAAGAGGCGTTGGCCCTGCTGGCCGAGTGGGACGGCAATATGAGCGAGCATCTGCCCGAACCGCTGATCTATTCCGCCTGGATGCGGCATCTGCAGGAGCGGCTGATCCATGACGAGCTTGGCCCGCTGGCCGGCGAACTTGGGGGCAGGTTGCAGCCGTCCTTCATCGACCGCGTGTTCCGCGACACGGACGGGGCCTCGGCCTGGTGCGACGTGGCCCAGTCCGCCCCCGTCGAGGACTGCGCCACCATCGCCCGGCAGGCCATGGACGCGGCCCTGATCGACCTGACGGCGCGCTTCGGGCCGGATGTGGAAAGCTGGCGCTGGGGCGACATCCATGTGGCGCGACACGAACATCCCGCGCTTGGGAGGATGCCGGTGATCGGATGGGTGGTAAGCCTCGTCCAGTCCACCTCGGGCGACGGGTCGAGCATCGCCCGCGCGCCCACGCTGGGGGGCGGAACGAACCCCTGGGCCGCAGTAGGGGGGGCGGGCTATCGCGGCGTCTACGACCTCGCCGACCCGGACAGCTCGGTCTTCGTGATCGCCACCGGGCAGTCGGGCCACCCGCTGTCGCGCCATTACGACGACCAGGCCGAACGCTGGCGGCGGGGCGAATATGTGGCGATGTCGCTGGACCCGACGCTGGCACGGGCAGGGGCAGTGGGCGTGACGGTGCTGACGGTGCAAGAGTGAGCGCCTTCACATCACAGGAGCGTATGCCGGACTATCCTGGTAAGAAGGAAAACAAGAGGGAAAGACATGCTCGTGCCAACCAGATGGGAGTGGAGCAGTCCCAAAGCCCAACGCAAGCTGCATACCGTTGAGGATCACATCCTGTGTACATATTCCATGTTGGTGGTCACGCGGCGCATGATGGTAAGTGCAAAGGCTGGAAAGCCAAACCCCTATCCAGACGGCCGGACTAAAGCCGCCAATATCACGATGTCGGATTTTCGGAAGCGAAGAAAGAACATCAGCAGCCTCGATCGGGATGATGCGCTGGCGCAAGACGCGCAGCCGATCTGCGCACACCTCGGCTGCATTGCCCCGACCTATCATTGGGATCATCTAATACCAAGAAGCAGACTGAAGGGTCACAACATCCCGCTCAATCAGGTGCGCTCTTGCCCGCGATGCAATACAAGCCGTGGAAACCAAGAGCTGATGGCGTGGCATCAACGGTACTTCACGTTCCCGAGCCTCGCCGTGCTGAGGAGGTATTTGAAGATATGTTACTTCTATTCGACACAGCATGGGTGTCTTGATCAGCCTGTCGAGGAAGCAATCCTCGATGGACTTCCGTTCGATCCGCGCAACCTGCCGCGCAAGTTCCCACCTGTCGAGAACCTTGTATGGGACTACGGCTACAGCGAATAACCTTCGGCCAGTTCGGCGTTCTGGTGTCGGCCAAGCTGGTGGCCTGACATCTTCCCGGCATGAAAAGCGCTCCATGGTCCGCTGGAAGCTCCCGCGGACCACTTCGATTACCGAGATGATCAGACCGCCTTCTTCAGCGCCTCGGCCAGATCGGTGCGTTCCCAACTGAAGCCCCCATCCGCCTCGGGTGCACGGCCGAAATGGCCGTAGGCGGCGGTGCGGCGATAGATCGGGCGGCACAGGTCCAGTTTGTCGCGGATGCCCTTGGGGGTCAGGTCCATGACCTCGCCCACCGCGCGCTCGATTTCCGCGTCGGAGATCTTGCCGGTGCCGAAGCTGTCGGCATAGATCGACAGCGGCGCCGCGACCCCGATCGCGTAGCTGAGCTGGATCACGCAGCGATCCGCCAGCCCGGCCGCGACCACGTTCTTGGCCAGATAGCGCGCTGCGTAAGCCGCCGAGCGGTCCACCTTGGTCGGGTCCTTGCCGGAAAACGCGCCGCCGCCGTGCGGGGCCGCGCCGCCATAGGTGTCCACGATGATCTTGCGCCCGGTCAGCCCCGCATCCCCGTCAGGGCCGCCGATCACGAAGGTGCCGGTCGGGTTGACGTGCCAGACGGTGTTTTCCGTCAGCCAGCCCTGGGGCAGCACCTCGCGCACATAGGGTTCCACGATGGCGCGGATGTCGTCCGAGGTCTGCGCCTCGTCCCTGTGCTGGTGGCTGACGACGATCTGCGTGACCTCGACGGGTTTGCCATCCTCGTAGCGCAGGGAAAGCTGCGACTTGGCGTCGGGGCCGAGCGTCGGTTCCGCGCCCGACTTGCGCGCCTCGGCCAGCCGGCGCAGGATCGCATGGGCATACTGGATCGGCGCCGGCATCAGTTCCGGCGTCTCGTTCACCGCATAGCCGAACATGATCCCCTGGTCGCCCGCGCCGCCGGTCTGGACCCCGCCCCAGATATGGGCGGACTGTTCGTGCAGGAAGTTCAGGACGTGGCAGGTGTTCCAGTGGAACTTTTCCTGCTCGTAGCCGATGTCGCGGATGACGCCGCGGGCGATCTCGGGGACGTCGCCCATGACCTCGGCCAGCCGGCCCTCGTCCTTCAGGCCGATCTCGCCGCCGATCACCACGGTCGCGGTGGTGGCGAAAGCCTCGCAGGCGACGCGGGCCTCGGGTTCCTCGGCCAGCAGCGCGTCGAGAACCGCGTCAGAAATCTGGTCGCACAATTTGTCGGGATGACCCTCCGAGACGGACTCGGAGGTGAAGACGTAGTTCTGACGGGACATGAACGCTCCATTGGGAACAAGACCGTGCCACGCCAGGAAGCCGTTGTGGGGGTCATGCGTGGGCCTACGCGAGCGGCCCGGTCGAGTCAATGCCTGCGCCTGCGGGCGATGGCAAGCCAACCGAGCGCCATTGCCATCAGCGTCAGCATCGGCGCATCGCCCCAGCGCCACCACAGGGTCGGTGTCAGGGCGCCCGGCAGCCGCGCGTCGATGATGCCGGCCTGATCCAGCGGCAGAACGGCCCGGATCTGTCCGCGGGCGTCGATCACGGCCGAGATGCCGGTATTGGCCGAGCGCAGCACCGGCAGGCCCGACTGGATCGCCCGCAGCCGCGCCTGCGCCAGATGCTGGTAGGGACCGGACCAGGTGCCGAACCAGGCGTCGTTGGTAATCTGCAGGATCCACTCGGGGCGATGGCCGCGCAGGAGGTGACGTTCGAAGATCGTCTCGTAGCAGATCATCGGCTGGAAGGGCGGCAGGCCGTCCAGCGCCAGCACCTGCGGGCCGGGGCCTGAACTGTAGCCGTTGCCGTATTGCGCCGCGAAGGCGGTGATGCCGAAGCGCGCCAGCGCATCGCCCCAGGGGATGTATTCGCCGAAGGGGACAAGGTGGAACTTGTCGTAGACCGCGCCGATGCGGGCGTCGGCGGTGAACTCGGCCAGGCTGTTGAACCAGGCCGAGCCTTCGCTGCGCTGGATGCCGGTGATCGTGGTGGCGCCTGAAGCCGCGGCGATGTCGGTCAGCACCGGTCGGGCGTCCTCCAGCAGGAAGGGCACTGCCGTTTCGGGCCAGACAACGGCATCCGGCCCCCCGGTCCCGAGTTCGGGCTTGAGCGGCAGCGCCGAGAGGCTGGTCAGGCGTTCGTAGAAGATGGGCGCCCACTGGGGGTGCCACTTCAGGGTCTGGTCGGCGTTCGGCTGGACCAGACGGATGATCCGGGGGTGGTCGGCGGGCAGGGGCTGGTTCAGCCGGGCAAGGCCCGCGAACCATGCCGCCCCGATCAGCATCGCCGCATTGGCGAGGCCGGGAAGCAGGGCTGCCGGCCCGTTCGGAGAGCGCGAAGGCCGCGTCCCAAGGACGATCAGCAGCGCCGCGCCCATGCTCAGCGCCGAAAGTCCCATGGCCCCGAACCATGCCGCGATCTGCCCGGCTGGCGTGTCGATCCAGACATGGCCGGTCAGCGCCCAGGGAAAGCCGGTGAAGATCCAGCCCCGCAGCCAGTCCGAGACCAGGATCGCCAGCGCCAGGGCTGCCGCGCGGCTGCGCCGGTCCCGGCCCGACCGAGGCGCGATCCATGCCGGAACCGCCCAGAACAACCCACCCCCGATCGCCATGAGGATCAGGGCGAAGGGCGACATCCAGCCGTAGATCTCGGCTTCGACAAGGAACGGCTGGGTGATCCAGAACAGCGCCAAGGCGAAATGCCCCGCGCCGAAAGCCAGCGCCCGCAAGCCCGCCCCGCGGGCAGAGACCACCCCCGACAGGCGCCACAGCATGGCAGCCAGCGCAAGCACCGTCAGCGGCCACAGCCCCCACGGCGCCTGGCCCATGGCGGCAATGACGCCGATGGCGAAGTCGGTCGCGATCCGCCCGGCCATCACGGTCCCGCCGGGGTGCGCAGCAGCCTTGGCGAGCGGCGCGCCGGCCGGCTGCATCCCTTCCGTCAGGCCTGCGGGGCCGAGTCCGAGACCCGGCCCGCTTCGGTCTGGTCCGCGTCCGGCACGGGCTGGTCACCCTGATCGGCCTGCAGACCAGAAGCAGCAGCGTCACCTGCTTGGTCGGCATCGGCGGGGGCCGAACCTTCCGGTGGAACGCCTGCTTCCGCGTCGGGGCGGCCATCTTCCTGCTCTGCCCGCGCATCCCGGCTATCGGCGGATGCTTCCGGGGCTGACCCGATGTCCGGCGGGTTTGCGGCCTCGTCGATGTTCAGGGCCGTGACCTCTCCGGGGCCTGCGTCCCGCCCTTCTTCGGCTGCGGGGGTTTCGGAAGACCCGGCAGGCGCTTCGGGCTGCGGGGCCTCGGCGGCTCCGGCTTCTTCGACGCTTGGGTCGGCCTTGGCAGGCTTGCGGCGGCTTCGGGTTGCACGGGGCTTCGCGGCAGGCTTGGCCTGCTTTGCAGGCTTGGCCTTGGCCGGCGGGGCTTCTGCGTCACCCTCGGGCTGAGTCGCTTTCGACGGTGCGTCCTGCGCGGGGGCCTCTGCGGCAACCTCGCTTTCGACCGCGATCTCGGGCGCCGAGTCCTCGGTCCCTGCGTCAGCCACCGTCTCGGCCGGGTCCGCGCTTTCCGCAACTGCGTCAAGCACCTGATCGTCGGCCGCCGTCTCTTTCACGGCCCGCCCCGAGCGGCTGCGGCGGGACCGCGTGCGCTTGGAGGGCGCAGCCGTCTCGGCCTCGCCATTGCCGTCCGCCTTGCGAGGGGCCGCCGCCTCTTGCCCATCGGCTTCTGCAGCGATCGCCTGTTCACGCGGCGCGTCCTCGCTGCGCTGCGCCGCACTGGTCATGCGGGCCTCGGTCACGACCAGAGCGTCGTTGAAGCTGGTCATCAGGAAATCGGGCGTATGATCGCCCATGCCGGTCACTGCCGGACCCCGGTCGCGGGGGCGCCGGTCGTCGCGGCGTTCCTCGCGCGCAGGCTCGCGCCGCTCGTCCCGACGCTCGCGGCTGCGGTCCTCACGCTCCTCGCGGGCGCCGTTGCTTGCAGCTTTGCGGCTTTCGCCAGCGCTGCCGGCCTTGGATTCCTGGAGTATGGGGCTTTCGATCACGTCCGCCTTTTCCCTCGCCGGTTCATCCCGCGGCGGACTGCGGCGAGAGCGCGTGCGGGTCGGGGCTCCACGCTGGTTGCCACGCTCGGATGCGGGGCGCGGCGGTTTCTGGGCCGCGTCGGAAAGCTGGAAGCCTTCCGGCAATGTGGCGCGGGGCAGGGTCTGCTTCACCAACGCCTCGATCGCCGACAGATATTTTTCGTCCGAGGGCGTGCCGATGGAAATCGCCGTGCCCTCGCGCCCGGCCCGGCCGGTGCGGCCGATGCGGTGGACATAGTCCTCGGCATGACTGGGCAGGTCGAAGTTGATGACATGGCTGACCGCTGGAATGTCCAGCCCCCGCGCCGCCACGTCCGAGGCCACGAGGAACCGCAGCGTGCCTTCGCGGAAGCCGTCCAGCGTCGCCGTGCGCACCCGCTGGTCCAGGTCGCCGTGGATGGGGGCCGCGTCATAGCCATGTGCCTTCAGGGACTTGGCGACGATGTCCACATCGGTCTTGCGGTTGCAGAAGATGATGGCGTTCTTCAGTCCCTCGCCTTCGGCGTCGATCAGGGCGCGCAGCAGCTCACGCTTCTGCTTGGCGCTTTGATCCCGGCGGGTGGGGGTGATCTCGACCAGCTTCTGGGTGATGGTTTCCGAGGTGGTCGCCTGGCGCGCGACCTCGATCCGCTCGGGGGCATGCAGGAAGGTGTTGGTGATCCGTTCGATCTCGGGCGCCATGGTGGCGCTGAAGAACAGCGTCTGCCGGGTAAACGGGGTCAACTGGAAGATGCGTTCGATATCCGGGATGAAGCCCATGTCGAGCATCCGGTCAGCCTCGTCCACGACCATGATCTGCACGCCGGTCAGCAGCAGCTTGCCGCGCTCGAAATGGTCCAGCAGGCGTCCGGGGGTCGCGATCAGCACATCGACGCCGCGGTCGATCAGCTTGTCCTGTTCGCCAAAGGACACGCCGCCGATCAGCAGCGCCTTGGTCAGCCTGGTGTGCTTGGCATAGGTGTCGAAGTTCTCGGCCACCTGCGCGGCCAGTTCACGGGTGGGGCAAAGGACCAGCGAACGCGGCATCCGCGCCCGCGCCCGGCCCCGGCCCAGCAGGGTGATCATCGGCAGCACGAAGCCCGCCGTCTTGCCGGTGCCGGTCTGGGCGATGCCCAGCACATCGCGGCCTTCCAGCGCAGGCGGGATGGCGCCCGCCTGGATCGGCGTCGGATTCTCATAGCCCGCCTCGGCAATCGCCTGCAGCACCTTGGGGTCGAGCTTGAGATCGGAGAATTTGGTCATAGGCGTCTTTCGAAAGGAGGTGTCGCTGTCCGACGCGCGAGTTCGCGCGATATGCGGGACGCGGCCTTCCATGCGCCCCTCGGTTGCCCGCCGGATGCGGGCCTCGCGCACCTACCGCAGAACCGGCCGCAGGTCAATGAAAAGCGCGATCGGATGCAGGTGGGGGCCTGCTGCGATGGTGTCAAGTTGCGCCCGGGCGGGGCGTTCATTTCCCGGCGCGGTTGCGGCGGGCAGGCGGCTTCGCTATCGCAGGACGGACAGGATGAGAGACCCATGAATATCTTCGCCGATATCCGCGCGCTGGTGATCCAGGCGCTGACCGACATGACCGAACAGGGCAGGCTGCCCGCCGGCCTGGACTTCGCCGCCGTCGCGGTGGAACCCCCGCGCGACGCCGCCCATGGCGACATGGCCACAAATGCCGCGATGGTGCTGGCGAAACCCGTGCGGATGAAGCCGCGCGAGATCGCCGACCTGCTGGCCGCCCGCCTGACCGACGATCCCCGCATCGCAAGCGCCGAGGTCGCGGGGCCGGGCTTCCTGAACCTGCGCCTTGTCCCCGGCACCTGGGCCGAGGTGCTGCGCGCGGCCCTGTCCGCCCCCGGCGACTATGGCCGCGTCCCTGCGGGGAACGGCCCGCGCGTCAACGTCGAGTTCGTCAGCGCCAACCCCACGGGTCCCATGCACGTCGGCCACATGCGCGGCGCCGTCTTCGGTGACGCGCTGGCGAACCTGCTGCAGTTCGCGGGCGAGGACGTGACCCGTGAATACTACATCAACGACGGCGGCGCGCAGGTCGATGTGCTGGCCCGTTCCGCCTATGAACGCTACCGCGAGGCGCATGGGCTTGAACCCCAGATCGCCGAGGGTCTCTATCCCGGCGACTACCTGATCCCGGTGGGCGAGGCGCTGAAGGTGCGCCATGGCGACAGCCTGCTCGACCGCCCCGAATCCGTCTGGCTGGCCGAGGTGCGCGACTTCGCCACCGAGGCGATGATGGACATGATCCGCGAGGATCTGGCGCTGCTGGGCATCCGCATGGACGTCTATTCCTCGGAAAAGGCGCTTTACGGCACCGGCCGGATCGAGGCCGCCATCGACCGGCTGCGGGCCGCAGGCTTGATCTACGAAGGCACGCTTGAGCCGCCCAAGGGCAAGACCCCCGACGATTGGGAACCGCGCAAGCAGACCCTGTTCCGGTCCAGCGCCCATGGCGACGACGTGGACCGGCCGGTGAAGAAGTCGGACGGCTCCTGGACCTATTTCGCCCCCGACATCGCCTATCACTGGGACAAGATCGACCGGGGCTTCGACCAGTTGATCGATATTTTCGGGGCCGACCATGGCGGCTATGTCAAGCGGATGCAGGCGGCGGTCTCGGCCCTGTCGAACGGCCGGGTGCCGCTGGATGTCAAGCTGATCCAGCTGGTCAAGCTGTGGAAGAACGGCGAGCCGTTCAAGATGTCCAAGCGGGCCGGGACCTTCGTCACCCTGCGCGACGTGGTGGAACAGGCGGGCCGCGACGTCACCCGCTTCCACATGCTGACGCGCAAGAACGACGCGGCGCTGGATTTCGACTTCGATCGCGTGCTGGAACAGTCCAAGGACAACCCGGTCTGGTATGTCCAGTATGCCAGCGCCCGCATCAACAGCGTGCTGCGCCGGGCGGGCGACATGGGTGTGGACATCTCGGACGCCGCGCTGACGCGGGCGGTCTCGGATCTGGAACACCCGGCCGCGCAGGCCTTGGCGCGCCGGATCGCCGAATGGCCCCGCACCGTGGAAATCGCCGCCCGCGCGCATGAGCCGCACCGGATCGCCTTCTACCTTTACGACCTCGCGTCGGACCTGCATGCCTTGTGGAACCTCGGCAACGACGAGGCGACGCTGCGTTTCGTCCAGGATGGTGACATCGCCGCAACAGCGCCGAAAATCGCGCTTGCCCGCGCAGTCGGCGTTGTCATTTCGGCTGGTTTGACTATCTTGGGCGTCACGCCGGCCAAGGAAATGCGCTGACCGAAGACGCATCCGGCCGGAACGTTGAGCGGCAATGAAAACCGGGGTTTACCCGGAACAGGCAGGACAGGATACGATGACGGTGGTGGATTTCCGCTCCGGCGGGTATGACGACGCACGCGGACCTCATGGGCGCGGCCAGCCCGACGCGTCCTTTCGGTCGCATGAATGGGACGAGGATTGGGACGATGCGCACCGCGCCGTGATCGCGGACGGTGTGCCGCTCAGCGACCGCGACAGCGTGCTGGGCCGGGTCGCGCGGCTGACGCATTACCTTGGCGCGCTCGTGTCGGTCGTCCTGATGATCAGCCTGATGATCTGGGGCTATCAGCTTGTTGTGCGCGACGTGTCTGGCGTTCCCGTCATCCGCGCGGTCGAGGGCGAGGGCCGGATCGCCCCCGACGAGCCGGGCGGGATGCTGTCCGACCGCTCGGGCTTTGCCGTCAACGACGTGGCCGCCGGGACCGAAAGGGTGCCGCTTGAACGCGTGGCGATCGCGCCCGCGCCGACCGCGCTGAGCGGCCAGGACGTCGCCATGGGCGAACTGGGCGTCACGGCGCGCGAGGCCCCGGTCACCGACGAGGTGGTCGAGGAAAACACCGTCCCGCTCGTGGCCATGTCCGATACCGAGGCCGCGCGCCTTGCCCGGATCGAGGCCGAGGAGGAAGCAGCTGCCGCCGCTGCCGCCGGGGTGCCGGCCGTCGCCCCCTCCGAAGCGGATGCGGTTTCGGTCGCCGCCGCCGTCACGGATGTGAATGGCGAACCCACCACGGACACCGCCATCACCGCCGCGCTGGCCGAGGCCGGGGCACTGCCCTCGGTGACGACGCCGACCCGTCCCGCGCCGCGTCCCCGTGTCGTTGCCGCGCTCGCGGCGCCGGCAGCGGCCTCGCCGCCCGCCGCTATGGTCGAGGCGCCTCTCCTGGCAGAGGCCGCACCGGTCGAGGCGCCGCGGGTCGCCTCCGGTTCACCGCTGGTCCAGATCGGTGCCTTTGACAGCGACGCCATCGCACAAAGCGAATGGGGCCGCGTGTCCGGCCGCTATGGCGACCTCTTTGCCGGGAAAGCCCCGGTGGTGCAGCAGCACAAGGCCGGCGGCCGCACCTTCTACCGGCTGCGCATCGCGGGCTTCGAAACCCGCGACGAGGCCCGCAGGTTCTGCGCCGCGCTGATCGCCGCCGGCACCGACTGCATTCCCGCGGCGGCGCAGTGAGCTTTGCTGGAACCGCCTCGTCCCGGACAGGCGGGGCAAAGGCGCATGGCGCCACCATTCTGGGGGTCGAGGGGCTGACGCTTGGCGCAGATGAGCGCGCCTTTCTGCGGGACGCTGATCCCTGGGGCTTCATCCTCTTTGCCCGCAACGTCGATCACCCCGGCCAGTTGCGCCGCCTGACCGGCGACCTGCGCGAGGCCGTCGGACGCGAGGCGGTGGTGATGGTCGATCAGGAGGGCGGCCGCGTCCAGCGCCTGCGTCCGCCGCACTGGACCGAATGGCCGCCCGCGATGGAAAGCGCCGCCGACGGCCGCCGGGCGGTCGAACTGCGCCACCGGCTGATGGGGCAGGAACTGCGCGCCGTCGGCATCGACGCGGACGCTGCCCCCTGCCTCGACATCGCGGATGCCGCCACCCATTCGTTTCTGAAGAACCGCTGCTTCGGCACGGACCCGGAAGCCGTGTCCCTGCTGGGCCGGGCCGCGGCGGACGGGTTGCTTGCCGCGGGCGTGCTGCCGATCGTCAAGCACCTGCCGGGCCATGGCCGGACGCGGGTGGACAGCCACCATGACCTGCCGGTGCTGGACGTGCCGCTGGATGAACTCGACGCCACCGACTTTGCCCCGTTCCGGGCGCTGAACGACCTGCCCATGGGCATGACCGCGCATATCCGGCTGACGGAACTGGACGACCGGCCCGCCACCGCCTCGCCCGCCGCGATCCGGCTGATCCGCGAGCGGATCGGCTTTCAGGGCCTGCTGATGAGCGATGACATCGGCATGAACGCCCTAACCGGCACCCCGGCGGAACGCGCCTCTGCCGCCATCGCCGCGGGCTGCGACCTCGTGCTGGCCTGCAACCTCAGCCGCGCCGGGCTCGCGCAGGTCGCCGAAGCCGCCGGGTCCATGACCCATCAGGCCATGGCCCGCGCCGAGGCCGCGCTTGCGCGCCGGGGTGCACCCGACCGGACTGCGGCCGCAGAGCTGCGGGCCGAACTTGCCGCGGTGCTTGCCGCCTGAAACCGGAAAACGGTCTGGCGGCCTGTGTTCGATCGGAAAGGCCGCTGCGAAGATGCCCCCCGCAGGTGGCAGCGCCCCCCTTACCCCAGCCAGGATCGCGCCAAGGCTGGCAGCGCCTCGAATCCATCGAGAACATGATCCGGCGCCAGCCGCGAGATAGCCGCGCCTTCCGGCCCGAAGCCGACAAGGGCCACCGGCACGCCCGCGGCGCGCGCGGTCTTCACGTCCGTCTCGGTGTCGCCCAGCAGGAACGAGTGCCGGACATCGCCGCCGGCTTGCTCGACCGCGGCCACATAGGGGCGGGGGTCGGGCTTGCGGACCGGCAGGCTGTCGGCGCCGATCATGCCGGTGAAATATTCGCGCACCTTCAGGACGGACAGGAGCTTCTCGGCCAAGGCCGATGGCTTGTTGGTGCAGATCGCCAGCCTGTAGCCTTGGGCCGCAAGCGCCGTCATGGCCTGTTCGGCGCCGTCGTAAAGGCGGGTCGAATCGGCAAGGCAACCGTCATAGAATTCGAGAAGCCGGGGAAAATCGACTTCCTCCGCCTCGGGCGGCAGCAGCCTGTCGGCCGGCATCCGCGCATAGCCCGCGCGCAGCATGGCGCGGCCGCCGTGAAAGGCGATCCCCGCATCCGCCGCGGGGTCCAGCAGGCGGCCCAGCCCGCGGCTTTCGAAACAGGCATTGGCCGCCGCAATCAGGTCGGCCGACGTGTCGGCCAGCGTCCCGTCCAGATCGAAGACCACCGTGCCGCGTCCGCCCTGCGCCATGTTTCCGTAACCTTTCGACAAGTTCTGTGACCGCTGCGGCCCTTCCCGTTCCCGCTGCGCCTAGCTAGAAGGCCCGCAAAGATCAATGAAGCGAGGGGCGGATGACGGAACGTGCGGTTGCGCTGATCGTGCTTGCGGCGGGGCAGGGCAGCAGGATGCTGTCGGATCTGCCCAAGGTCCTGCACCGGCTGGGGGGCGTGCCGCTGGTCGGGCACGCGCTGGCCGCCGGCCGCAGCCTCGACCCCGAGCGGGTGATCGTCGTGGCGGGCCATGGGGCCGAGGCGGTGACGAAAGCTGTGGGCAGGCTGAACCCCGAGGCGCGGATCGCGATCCAGCCCGAACAGCTCGGCACCGGCCATGCCGTGGCGCAGGCCCTGCCGCTGCTGGAGGGCTTCGACGGCAAGGTGGTCGTCCTTTACGGCGACACCCCCTTCATTGGCGAGGAAACACTGGCCGCTCTGGTCAGCCACCCGGCGGATGTGGTCGTTCTTGGCTTTGAGGCCGCTGATCCGGGCCGCTATGGCCGACTGGTCACAAAAGGTGACAGCCTCGATCGCATCGTGGAGTTCAAGGAGGCCGACGAGGCGACGCGGGCGATCCGGCTGTGCAACTCGGGCGTGATGGCGGTGGAGGCGGACCTGCTGCGCGATCTTGTCGGGCGGCTGGGGAACGACAACGCGGCGGGCGAATATTACCTGACTGACGTTGTGGGCCTCGCCCGCGCCGAGGGACGCGATGCTGCGGTCGTGACCTGTGACGAGGCCGAAACGCTGGGTATCAACACTCGCGCCGAACTCGCCGCAGCCGAGGCCGCCTTTCAGTCCCGCCTCCGCGCCGAGGCCCTTGAGAACGGCGTCACCATGGCCGACCCGGCGACGGTCTGGTTCGCGCCTGATACCGTCATCGGCCGCGACGCGGTCATCGGCCAGAACGTCGTCTTCGGCCCCGGCGTCACCGTCGAAAGCGGTGCCGAGATCCTGCCCTTCTGCCACCTTGAGGGCTGCCATGTCTCGGCGGGTGCCACCGTCGGTCCCTTCGCCCGCCTGCGCCCCGGCGCGGAACTGGGGGGCGATGTCCATGTCGGCAACTTCGTCGAAGTGAAGAACTCGGTTCTGGCCGAGGGCGTCAAGGTCGGCCACCTGACCTATCTGGGCGATGCCGAGATCGGCGAGCGCACCAACATCGGGGCGGGCACCGTGACCTGCAATTACGACGGCGTCGGCAAGCACCGCACGGTGATCGGGGCGGATGCCTTCATCGGCTCGGACACAATGCTGGTCGCGCCGGTGCGGGTGGGCGCGCGGGCAATGACCGGCTCGGGATCGGTCATCACGGCCGACGTGCCGGACGACGCCTTGGCCTTGGGACGCACCCGGCAGGTGACGAAGCCGGGACTTGCCGCAAGGATCATGCAGGCGCTTCGGGCAGCGAAGGGGAAAGCATAATGTGCGGGATCATCGGGATACTCGGCAGGAACCAGGTGGCGCCGCAACTGGTCGAGGCGCTGCGGCGCTTGGAATACCGCGGCTATGACAGCGCGGGCGTGGCGACCGTGGACGGCGAGGGGCGGCTGGACCATCGCCGCGCCGTGGGCAAGCTGGTGAACCTGTCGGACCTGCTGGTGCTGGACCCGCTGGAAGGCCATGCCGGCATCGGCCATACCCGCTGGGCCACCCATGGCGCCGCGACGGAAGGAAACGCCCACCCGCACAAGCACGGTCCCATCGCCGTCGTCCATAACGGCATCATCGAGAACTTCCGCGAGCTGCGCGCCGACCTCGCCGCCCATGGCATCGCCGCGCAGACCGACACCGACACCGAGACGGTCGCGCTGCTGACAGGCCACCACATGGCGCAGGGGATGACGCCAGTCGAGGCCGTCCGCGCCACGCTGGCCCGCCTGCAGGGCGCCTTCGCGCTGGCCTTCCTGTTCGAGGGCGAGGCCGACCTGATGATCGGCGCCCGCAAGGGCAGCCCGCTGGCGCTGGGGCATGGGGATGGGGAAATGTTCCTCGGCTCGGACGCCATTGCGCTGGCGCCCTTCACCGACCGGATCACCTATCTGGAAGACGGCGATCATGTCGTCATCACCCGCGCAGGTGCGGCGATCTTCGACCGCGAGAACCGGCAGACCAGCCGCGACACCGCCCGCATCGACGTGGGGGCCACCGCCATAGACAAGGGCGGCTACCGCCATTTCATGGCGAAGGAGATCGCCCAGCAGCCGGTGGTGCTGGGCGATGCGCTGGGCCATTACGTCAAGGACGGGCGGATCGTGCTGCCCGACAGCCTTGATTTCGCACAGGTGGACCGGCTGACGCTGGTTGGCTGCGGCACGGCCTATTACGCGGCCTATGTGGCGAAATACTGGTTCGAGCGGATCGCGGGCCTGCCCTGCGACGTGGATGTCGCCTCCGAGTTCCGCTATCGCGAGCCGCCGCTGTCGCCGCAAAGCTGGGCGGTCTTCGTCAGCCAGTCGGGCGAGACGGCGGACACTCTGGCGGCGTTGCACTACTGCAAGGGCAAGGTTGCGAAGACGCTGGGGGTGGTGAACGTCGGCACCTCGGCCATCGCGCGGGACGCCGACATCGCGCTGCCGATCCTTGCCGGGGTCGAGGTGGGCGTGGCCTCGACCAAGGCCTTCACCTGCCAGTTGGCGGTGCTTGCGGTGCTGGCGCTCAAGGCGGCATCCGACCGGGGGGTGCTGTCGCCGCAGGACCTGTCGGCGCATCTGGACGACCTGCTCTCCGTTCCCGCCTTGGTCGCACAGGCGGTGGGTGCCAGTGACGACTGCCGCCGCTTGGCCGATTGGCTTTCCGAGGCGCAGGACGTGCTGTTTCTGGGCCGTGGGGCGCTGTTCCCGATCGCGCTGGAAGGTGCGCTGAAGCTGAAGGAAATCAGCTACATCCACGCGGAAGGTTACGCCTCGGGTGAACTCAAGCACGGGCCGATCGCGCTGATCGACCGCAACGTGCCGGTTGTCGTGATCGCGCCCAGCGACCCCCTGTTCGAGAAAACCGTCTCGAACATGCAGGAGGTCATGGCGCGGCATGGCCAAGTGCTGCTGGTGTCGGACGCCGAGGGGATCGAGGCGGGGGGCGAGGGCGCCCGGGCCACGCTGACCATGCCTGCAGGCGCAGGGGTCTTTGCGCCCATCGTCTACGCGGTGCCGATGCAGTTCCTCGCCTATCACACGGCGGTCGCCAAGGGCACGGACGTGGACCAGCCGCGCAACCTCGCGAAGTCCGTGACGGTGGAGTGAGCGCGCGATTTCCTCGGCCGGCGGCAACCACTCGGCCTTGTCGGGTGTTCGTCCGCCATGAGCGACAGCATCATCGACACCCTGCATGAAGCAGACGTTGCCCTGTCCGTCGAGGCAGGGCAGTTCCGCGACCACGCCGCCGTCGAGGCGGCGGGTTTCCTCAGCGAGATCGCCGACCAGCCCCCCGCCTTCACCCTCGCGGCCGTGGCGACGGTTGCGGGGCTTGTCAGCGGACGCTCGCGGCTGGCCGAGGGCGGTCTGCGGGCGTTGGCCTCGCTGTGGGTGGCGACGCAGATCAAGTCGCGAATCAAGTCCGCCGTGGTGCGGACCCGCCCCTACAAGCTGCTGGAGGAAGGCCATTACGAGACCGGCGTGAACGGCCCCGATGAGCCGGATTACAATTCCTTCCCCTCGGGGCATACGGCGGATGCAGTGGCTGCGGCCCGCGCCATCGGCCGGGTTGCCCCGGATGCGGGCGGGCCGATGCTGGCGGCGGCGGGCATCGTCGGATTGGTGCAGGTGCCCCGCGCCAAGCACCATCTTGCGGATGTGGTGGCGGGCGCCGTCGTGGGCCTTGTCGCCGAGGCGGCGGTCAGCGCGCTGTTCGACGCCGCGCGGATCAGGCCCCGGCTGCGGGCGGGCCTGCGCGACCGTCGCGGGTGATCCTCAGGCGCGGCGCGGGATCAGCGTTGCGGTGTAAAGCACCAGCGCGACCCAGATCAGCGGAAAGGCGATCAGCCGCACGCCCTCGAAGGGTTCGCGGAAGACCAGCACCGCGGTCAGGAACACCATTGTCGGCGCCACATACTGCAGCACGCCCATCGTGGACAGTCGCAGCAGCTTGGCGCCGTTGGCGTAAAGCATCAGCGGCACGGCGGTGATCAGCCCGGTCCCGGCCAGCAGCAGCGTGTCATGGGCGTTGGTGCCGAAGTGATTCTGCCCGGTGAAGGCCAGCCACAGCACGTAAGCTGCGGCAAAGGGAAACAGCAGCAGCACCTCGACCGTGAAGCCCTCGTTCGGGGGCAGGGGCAGGCGGCGCTTGCAATAAGCGTAGGTGCCCCAGCTCAGCGTCAGCGACAGCGCGACCACGGGCAGGCCGCCCGCCGCGATCGTCAGCAGCGCCACGGCCAGCGCGGCCAGCGAGATCGCGGCCAGTTGCGGCCGCGTCAGCCGCTCACCCAGCAGCGTCCAACCCAGCAGCACGTTGAACAGGGGGTTGATGTAATAGCCCAGCGCCGCCTCAATCGTCTGGCCGTTCGCGATCGCCCAGACATAGACCAGCCAGTTGAGCGAGATCAGCGCCGCCGTCACGGCTGCCATTGCGACCAGGCGCGGCTGGCGCAGGGTGGCGATGACAGTCCCGAACTGCCCATGGTGCCCCAGCACGACCAGCGCGATGGGCAGCGACCACAGGACCCGGTGCGCGATCACCTCGGCCGGCGACACATGGGCAAGGCCGTGCAGATACAGGGGGATCACGCCCCAGATCAGGTAGGCGCCGATGCCGAAGGCCAGACCGCGGGGGGAATCATGGGGGCTCATGCCGATGTCGATAGCCCCGCCGCGCGGCAGCTTCCACTGGCTGCATGCAGGCCGCATGGATTTCCTGCGAAGCGGAAAGCGGCGCTTGATGCGTTCCCGCCTGCAGCGTAACCCTGCCCCATGCGAATCCTTTTTCTGGGCGACGTGATGGGCCGGGCCGGGCGGCGGGCGATCACCGAGCGGCTTGCCGGGCTGAAGGCGCGGCTGAAGGCCGACTTCACCATCGTCAACGGCGAGAATGCCAGCGGCGGCATGGGCCTGACCGCGCCGCACGCGCGGCTGATCCTGGACGCGGGCGCCGATTGCATCACGCTGGGCGACCATGCCTTCGACCAGAAGGACATGCTGTCCTTTGTCGAGGATGAGCCGCGCGTCCTGCGGCCCCTGAACTATGCGCGCGAGGCGCCTGGCCGCGGCCACCGGGTCTTCGAGGATGCCCGCGGGCGCAAGGTGCTGGTCCTGCAGGCGCTTGGGCAGGTGTTCATGAAGCGTCCCTTCGACGATCCCTTCAGCGCCGTGGACCGAGTGCTGCGGGCGCATCCCCCGGGCGGGCTGGTGCAGGCGGCGGTGGTGGATTTCCATGCCGAGGCCACCAGCGAGAAGATGGCGATGGGGCATTACTGCGACGGCCGCGCCAGCCTCGTGGTCGGCACCCACACCCATGTGCCGACCGCCGACACCCAGGTTCTGCCGCGCGGCACCGCCTATCAGTCCGACGCCGGCATGTGCGGCGACTATGACAGCGTCATCGGCATGGACAAGGCCGAGCCGATGCGCCGCTTCCTGACCGGCATGGGGCGCGACCGCTTCACCCCCGCCGAGGGAGAGGCCACACTGTCGGGCGTCCTTGTCGTCACCGACGACCGCAGCGGGCTTGCCACGGCGGTCGAGCCGGTGCGCGACGGCGGGCGGCTGATGCAGGCCCCCGCCTGACGGCGCGAGCCGGGCTTTCCTTGCGCTTGCTGCGCAAATCGGGCACCCCTCGCCCCGGCAGCCGACCGGCATACCCAGAAACGAGGTTCCCCGCATGTTCGGAATCGAACTGACCGGCAGCACCGCCGCCATCACCACCCTTGTCATCATCGCCGGGATGTTCGTGCTGTTCGTGCGCGAACGCCACCCGCCCGAGGTGATCGCCGTGGGGGTGGCCGCGCTGATGCTGGTGTTGGGCCTGGCGCCCTACGAGGACTCGGTCGGCGTCCTGTCGAACAGCGCGCCCTGGACCATCGCCTTCATGTTCATCATCATGGGCGGGCTGCTGCGGACCGGCGCACTGGACCGGTTGAGCCGGCTGGTATCGGCCCGCGCCGACACCCACCCGCTGATGACCATCGCGGGGATGTTCGCCTTTGTCTGCGTGGCCTCGGCGATCATGAACAACACGCCGGTCGTGGCGGTGATGATTCCCATCGTCATCCAGGTCGCCCGCAAGGCCGGCATTTCCGCGTCCAAGCTGCTGATGCCGTTGAGCTACTTCACCGTGATGGGCGGCATGATCACGCTGATCGGGACCTCGACGAACCTGCTGGTGGACGGCGTCGTCCGCGCGCGCGGAATGGAGCCCTTCGGCATCTTCGACATCGCCCCCGTCGGTCTTGCCGTCACGGCGGCGGGTGCGGCCTTCATCGCGCTGGTGGGCTGGCGCCTGCTGCCCGAGCGCGGCTCGATGTCGTCCTTCCTGACCGACAGGACGCAGATGAAGTATTTCACCGAGATCGCCATCCCCCAGGACAGCAATCTCGTCGGCATGAACATCGCCGAGGTGAAGACCTTCAAGCGCGAGGATGTGCGGGTCATCGACGTGCTGCGGGGGGACGCCTCGCTCCGTCGCCAGATGGGCGAGGTCGTGCTTGAGGCGGGCGACAGGGTGGTGCTGCGCTCGGGAATGGCCGACCTGCTGGAAATGCAGCAGGACAAGGACCTGCGCGCGCTGGACAAGCTGTCCTCGGTGCAGACCGAAACGGTCGAGGTGCTGATCTCGCCCGGCGCGCGGATGATCGGGCGGCGGCTGGGCGATCTGCGGCTGCGCCGCCGCTATGGCATCTATCCCATCGCCGCGCACCGGCGGAACCAGAACATCGGCCGGCAGCTTGACGATCTGGAGATCCGGGTCGGCGACACGCTGCTGCTGGAAGGCGCGCCCGAGGACATCGCCCGGCTTGCCGCCGACATGGATCTCGTGGACGTGTCGCATCCGACCACCAAGCCCTTCCGCCGCCGCCATGCGCCCATCGCCACCGCCGCCCTTCTGGGCGTGGTGCTGCTGGCCGCGCTGGACGTGGCGCCGATCATGGGGCTGGCGTTCCTCGCCTCGGCCATCATCCTGATCACCCGCTGCGTCGATGCCGACGAGGCCTTCGGCTTCGTCGAGGCGCGGCTGCTGGCCCTGATCTTCGCCATGCTGGTGATCGGCGAGGCGCTGGACGCGACCGGTGCGGTCAACCTGATCGTGGATGCGGTGGCGCCGATGCTGTCGGGTCTCAGCCCCTTCTGGACGCTGATCGCGGTCTATTTCCTCGGCCTCGTCATGACCGAGATCCTGTCGAACAACGCCGTGGCCGTGATCCTGACCCCCATCGCCATCGAGCTTGCCCTGCAGCTTGGCCACGACCCCCGCGCCTTCGTGGTGGCGGTCATGTTCTCGGCCTCGGTCGCCTTCGCGACGCCCATCGGCTATCAGACGCACATGATGGTCTACGGGCCGGGCGGCTACAAGTTCACCGACTTCATGCGGCTGGGCATCCCGCTGGACATCGTGACGGGGATCGTGGCCTGCCTGACGATCCCGCTGATCTGGCCGCTCTAGCCGTCCGGTCCCCCGGTTTGATGGTGTTTTCTTTCCTGGGGAATGGAAGGACGCGCCACGGGCAGGGTTCGCTACTCAGGCGCCGAAGCCGGTGTGGACGGCGTGTTCCGCCGCGGCAGCCAGGGTCTTGCGGTCGTGGCCCGCGACCGGGATGGGCGGGTGAAGGGTCACGGTGATGCGCCCCTGCCTCGGCTCTGCCAGCACGGCCAGAAGATGCGGGGCCAGGTCCATGTCGCCCCACCATCCGTAAAAGCGCGGATCGCGCCCGGGCGGAGACTCGTAGCGCACGCTCACCGGCTGGATCGCCAGCCCATTCGGCAGGGCGGGATCGAAAAAGGCTTGGAACAGCGTCGGCTTGAACGGAAGAACCCGCCGGCCGTCGGTGCTGGTGCCTTCGGGAAAGAACAGCAGCCGGTGCCCCAGCGCGGTGCGTTCCGTGAACTCGGCCGCCTGCGCGCGGGCAAGGCGGGGGTCGCGGGTGACGAAATGCGTATCCGTCACGCGGGTCAGGATGTTGATGCCGGGCCAGCCCGCGACCTCGGCCTTGCTGACGAAGAACACCGGGGCCGCCGCGTTCAGCGCGAAGATGTCGAGCCAGCTTGAGTGGTTCGCGACTATTGCGCCCGGACCCTTCATCGGCTGCCCGAGCCTGCGCCACCTGAACCCCAAGCACCACAGGCACAGCCGGCAGACACCCTGCACCCAGGGGCCCGTCACAGGCCGACG
Source organism: Paracoccus sp. MC1854 (assembly GCF_014164635.1). Classification (NCBI taxonomy): domain Bacteria; kingdom Pseudomonadati; phylum Pseudomonadota; class Alphaproteobacteria; order Rhodobacterales; family Paracoccaceae; genus Paracoccus; species Paracoccus sp. MC1854. Next base: position 164,476 of record NZ_JACJFU010000006.1, read on the forward strand.
GCGACCGGCGGCAAGGCATTCCGCCGCCCGCAGCGGCAGGATCAGCAGCACGCCGGCCAGCAGGACCGACAGCACCGCGCTGCCCCGCAGAAGAACAAGCACCCAGCCCAGCGGTGAGGGGCGCGGGGCCGCAAGCGGCGGCTTGCCGCGCCATGTGCCGGCGCGGCGCGTGGGCCTGTCCTCGGCATCGCGCGGGCTGGTCATGCGCCCTGCCAGCGGTCCTGGTAATAGCGCCGGTGCCGGTCGGACATTGCGGCGGTATCCATCAACAGGAACACGTCCGTCGTGTTGAAATCGTGGTCGAGCCATGCGCCCTCGCCGACGACTCCGCCCAGTCGCAGATAGGCCTTGATCAGGGCGGGCATGGCTGCAATCGCCGCCTGGCGGTTCAGGCTTTCCGGCGCCACCAGGTCCATGCGCTGGAAATGCGGCGGGCGTGCCACGGGGCGCAATTCGGGGGGGGCAAGGTGCCTGTGATGCAGCCATGACAGCGCCTGCGCCAGCGGCGCGACATCGGTGCCGTGAAAGCTCGCGACGCCGAACAGGATGTCGATCCGGTTGTCCAGGACATAATCCGCCAGCGCATTCCACAGCAGGAACATTCCCGAGCCGCCGCGGAACGCCGGGTCCACGCAGGACCGGCCGAGTTCCACCAGCCGCCGGCCGGACGCCTTCAGCGGCGACAGGTCATATTCGCTTTCGGAATAATAGCGGCCGAACCGCTCGGCCACGTCGCTGCGAAGCAGGCGGTAGGCGCCGATGACGTGATCGCCCGCCGCAGGATCGCGCCGGGTGTCAACCAGCATCAGGTGATCGACCATGACATCGAACTCGTCCCGTTCCAGCCCCGCCTCGTGATCGACCATCGGCCCGTCGCCGCCAAGCTCTTGCACGAAGACGCGATACCGCAACCGCTGGGCCGCCCGCAGATCACTGTCGTCCCCACCAAGGCGCACGGCCAGCCAGCCAGGATCAGTCTTCATCGTGGCTTTTCCGACACAGTGAAAGGACAGGAATGTTGCCTGAACAATACAGGGCACACGAGCGGCGGAAATCCGCTTGACTCAATGAGCAGTTGTAACGACTTCATGAGCGCAATCTTGAATACATTGTCAGGAGACGTGATTGACCAATTCCAGTTCGATTTGGCGCCCATCCAGCACGAGCTTGCCCATTTCAGGGAAGTTTATCGTCACCTTGCCGCCGATCCGCGACTGCACCTGTCCCACGCCCCATTCCGGTGCGGCACGGTTCCTGACCAGCATGCCGGGTTCGAGGATCTCGACAGTCATCCGCGCCCTTTCGCGAGGTTTGGGCCTCAAGGCTACCGGACGATGACCTACGTCACAATCCCGTTGAGGCAAACCGGCCCTGCAACGGGCGCAGAACTGGCCGGCCTTGTCGCGGCCCGCTTGTGCCATGATCTCGTGTCGCCGCTTGGCGCCATCGGTAATGGTGTCGAGTTGCTGGAAATGTCGGGCGAACATTCCGGCATCGCCAATTCTCCCGAACTGACGCTGATCGGCGAAAGCGTGCGCGCCGCCCGGGCGCGGGTGCGGCTTTACCGGATGGCCTTCGGTCACGCCCCCCCCGACCATCGCGTGGCCGTGATGGAAATTGCCCAGCTTGCCCATGATTACGCCCGGGGTGCGCGCCTGACCATCGCCGTCGAGGCGGGGGGCGACACCTCGCGGATCGAGGCGCGGATGCTGCTTCTGTCGCTGATGTGCATGGATACGGCGATGCCCTGGGGCGGAAACGTGACCGTCATACGCGAAGGCGCAGGATGGCGCATGCGGGGGCAGGCCTCGCGCATGCGGGCGGAACCGGGGCTGTGGCAGTCGCTGGAACCGGCCAAGGGTCCGCATCCGGCGCCCGCGCCCTCCGAAGTGCATTTCGCCATGTTGGGAACCCTGGCCGCCGAACACGGCCGCCCGATCGCCTGGTCGCTGGATGCAGAAGGCGCGGCGCTCGGCTTCTGAGCCCGTTCAGCCCCGGATCGTCCCGTCTCCGGTCACGAGATACTTGAAGCTGGTCAGTTGCTCGGCCCCCACGGGGCCGCGGGCGTGCAGCTTGCCGGTGGCGATGCCGATCTCGGCGCCCATCCCGAACTCGCCCCCGTCCGCGAACTGGGTCGAGGCGTTCCGCATCAGGATGGCGGAATCGAGCCCGCGGAAGAAGCGGTCCGCCGTGGCGTCGTCTTCCGTCAGGATCGCCTCGGTATGGCCCGAGCCATGACGGCGGATATGGTCGATCGCCTCGTCCACCCCGTCCACCAGCCGCACGGCGATGATGCTGTCCAGGAACTCGCGCCCGAAATCCTCGGGGCGGGCGGGCAGGGTGCCGGGGAGGTCGGCCAGCTCGCCATCGGCCCGCACCTCGACGCCCGCGTCCAGAAGGTCGCGGAGCAGCACGTCGCCATGCCTGTCGCGGAAGGCGCGGTCGATCAGCAGGCATTCGGCCGCCCCGCAGATGCCGGTGCGCCGGGTCTTGGCGTTCAGCACAACGCGGCGGGCCTTGGCCGCGTCGGCGGCGCCGTCGGCATAGATGTGGCAGATGCCTTCCAGATGGGCGAAGACGGGCACCCGCGCCTCGGACTGGACCAGCCCGACCAGCCCCTTGCCGCCGCGCGGGATGATGACGTCGATCAGCCCCTGCGCCCGCAGCATGGCGGTCACGGCGGCGCGGTCGCGCATCGGCACGATCTGGATCGCATTCTCGGGCAGCCCGGCGGCGCGCAGCCCCTGCACCATGGCGCGGTGGATCGCGGCCGAGGAATGGATGCTGTCGGTCCCGCCCCGCAGGATGACCGCATTGCCCGATTTCAGCGCCAGGGCGCCGGCATCGGCGGTCACGTTCGGGCGGCTTTCGTAGATCACGCCCAGCACCCCGATGGGGGTGGCCACCCGTTGGATATGCAGCCCGCTTGGCCTGTCCCATTCGGCCAGCACCCGGCCGACCGGATCGGGCTGCCGGGCGACTGCCGCGACCCCTTCTGCGATGGCCGCGATGCGGGCAGGGTCCAGCCGCAGCCGGTCCACCATCGCGGGCGGCAGGTTCTTTTCGGCGGCATGGGACAGGTCGCGGGCGTTCGCCTCCATGATCCCGGCATCGGCCTCGCGGATCGCCGCTGCTGCGGCAAGCAGGGCGTCCCGCTTCTGCCCGGAGGGGGCCTGCGCCAGCACGGCCGCGGCCTCGCGGGCAAGCGCCCCCATGCGGGCGATCAGTTCGTCGGCGGATTCGTGCATGTCGTTCATCGTCAAGCCTGACCGGGACCCGTGGTCCGGCAGAGGTGCCACAGACCCCGGCGGAAAGCCAGTGTGCGGCAAGCGGCACGACAATGGAACGGGGAAAGTGCAGGCTTCTGTTGCCAGGTGCCTGCGAACCCCGCCTTACGCGGCTAAGCGCAAGGACTTAGGTTTCGATAACTCGAACTGCTTACGCAGCCAGAGCCACCGGAGCACGGTTGTCGTTGGCAACTGTACTTTTTGCACCGATGACGGTGGTAGCTCACCGAGACAAAGCAAACAGCTTTAGACGTTCGTCGATCCTGTTTCGGCCCCATTCGCCCCCAACGAGGGATGATCTGGTGGAGCCGCCGGGTACCGCCCCCGGGTCCGATCCGCTTATTACCTGCGCGTTTATGTCCATAGTCCGGGCGAACCCGGACGGGATCAATCTAGGAGGCTGCCGGGCCGCTTGCAAGGGTCCAGGCGGACATGGCCGCCACGAGGGAACGCCGGCAGGGCCGGGGCGTTGGGCGGGCATCCAGAAGGAAAGGAAAAAACATGATCCGCACCGGACTTGCCGCCCTTGCGCTGGGCGCCCTGGCCCTGCCCGCCCTGGCCGACACGCCGCCGCCCGCCGACGCGCAGCCGCTGTCGCGCATCGTCGCCACGGTCGAGGCGAACGTGGCCGACCTCGCCTTCATCGAGGACGTGTCATGGGACGACGACGGCTACTGGGAGGTCGAATACAGGACCACCGGCGGGCAGGAGGTCGAGATCAAGGTCGATCCGGTCAGCGGCCAGACCCGCTGAGGGCCGCCCGCCGTCAGTCGCGCCACTCGATCACGATCTGGGTCTGGGTGACGATGGCGGCGGGCTTGCCGTCCCCGCGCGAGATGGTGGTCTGCCAGACCATCGTCGTGCGTCCCTTGTGCAGGGGCACACAGCGTGCTCGCGCCGTGTCCCCGATGCGGATCGGACGCAGGAAGTTGGTCTTGCTTTCCAGCGTCGTGGTGGTCTTGCCCTCGGGCAGGTTGATCATCGTCGCGGTGCCGCCCAAGTTGTCGGCCATCGCCATCAGCGCGCCGCCGTGCATGACGCCGTTGCGATTGGCCAGGTCCTCGGTCACTGACAGTTCCGCCACCACCTCGTCCGGCTCGGCCGAGACCAGGCGGAAGCCCAGAAGCTGCGCGAAGGCGGGCTGGTCGAAGGCGATCCGGTCGAGTTCGTCGCGGGTCATCGGGCTGTCCTTTTATGTCGGGCCGCTGCGAGGAAGATCGAAGCGGCACGCAAGGTCAAGCGCCCGGCTGCAGGATCGCATCGACTGACGCGGCCAACTTGTCCACCGCCTGCGCCAGCCGCCCGTCGATCTCGGCCAGGTAGCGCGTCCAGTCCATGTAGCCGCCAAGCGGCGCGGCCCCGTCCGAGATCCCGCGCAACCCGATCATCGGCAGGCCGAAGGCGAGGCAGGCCCGGCAGACGGCAAAGCTTTCCATGTCCACCATGTCGGCGTCGATGGGATCGTAGCCCGCGCCCGACACGATCGCCGCGCCGGATGACAGCCGCGCCTCGGGGATGCCGGGAATGCGGAAGGGGAGCGGCACCTCGGCCGGCAGATCCAGCCCCGGCGTGATGCCGGCCGGAAAGCCAAGGGCCGACACGTCCATGTCGCGATAGGACACCGAACTCGCCTGATAGACGCCTGCCTGCTCCAGATGCCGCGACCCGGCGCTGCCAAGGCAGACGATCGCCTCGGGAAGCTCGTCCTTCGCCGCCAGTCGCGCCAGCGCCGCGGAAACCACGACGGCAGCCTCGACCGGGCCGATGCCGGTCATCAGGGGCGTGATCCGCTGGCGCAGGGCAGGGCCGTATTCCTCGGGCGCGGCCATGACGAAGAGGATGCGGTGCCCGGCGATCAGGTCGGGATGGGGCTGTGCGTCGGGCCGGGCGTCCAGCCTGACAGGCCGCAGCGCGCCCAGACCGGCCGCCAATGGCTCGGCCGGGATCTCGGCCGAGAGATGAAGGAGGTCGGACATCGCAAGCTCCTGCAGTCAGTGCTGAACCCCCGATTGGCAGAAACTTCGCGCCGGGGAAAGCGCGGGCCACGCCGCGTGAAATCTCACATCCGCGCCAGCCGCAGGCCGCCGGGCTCATGCCGCTTGCCCCTGTGCCGGCCCGCCGCTAGCGTCCTGCCAAGCATCAAAACCGGAGCCTGCCCCCGTGACCATTCTGCGCACCACCGCCATCGCGCTGGCCCTTGCCGCACCCGGCCTCGCCATGGCCGCCGACCCCGAGCTGACCGTCTTCGACTGGGCGGGCTTCGAAGAGCCGGTGATCTTCCAGGGCTACATGGACAAGCACGGCAACAGCCCGACCTTCGCCTTCTACGGCGACGACGACGAGGCGTTCCAGAAGCTGTCTTCGGGCTTCCGCGCCGACGTGGCCCATCCCTGCAGCCAGATGGTGTCGAAATACCGCGACGCCGGGCTGATCGAGCCCTGGGACCCGGCCCGCATCCCTGCGGTGGCGGACATCGATCTGCGCTTCCTCGATTCCGAGGTGTTCCAGGATGCCGAGGGGTTGTGGTACATCCCCACCGACTTCGGCGCCACGGCTGTTGCCTACAACACGGAAAACGTGCCTGCCGAGGATGTCGCGACCCTGCAGGTCTTCGTGAACCCGGCTTATCAGGGCCGCACCAGCTTGCCTGATTCCGCCGACGATGTCTGGGCGCTGGCCTATCTGGCGACCGGCGTGACCGACTGGACCGAGGTCACGGACGAACAGTTCCAGGCCGCCGCCGACTGGCTGCGGCAGGCGCACCAGAACGTCACCGCCTATTGGGCCGACCCGGCGGAACAGTCGCAACTTATGGCCTCGGGCGCGGTTGACGTGGCCTGGTCCTGGAACGACGCGATCCCGCTGCTGCAGGCGGAAAACTATCCCATCGGCTTCCAGCGCGAGGCGGCCGAGGGCTCCTCGACCTTCTTCTGCGGTTTCGTGAACCTGAAGGGCGGTCAGGGCAGCGACGACAAGGTCTATGATTTCATCAACGCCTGGCTTGCGCCGGAAGCCGCCAAGGGCCTGCTGGACACCATCGGCTACGGCCATACCAACACCAAGGCGCTGGCGACCGTGGCGGACGATCCCCGCGTGATTGCGAACCTCAGTCCCATCGACGCGCCGGTGCTTGCCCAGACCCCAAACGACCCCGCCCAGCGCGAGCGGCAACTGGCCGAGTTCGAAAAGATCAAGGCCGGCTTCTGAGCCGCGCCTTTCCCCAGTGAACGGCGGCGGCCCCACGGACCGCCGCCCTGCATGACCGTCCCACCTGCATGAGAGATGCCATGAAACGCCGCGATTTCCTGTCCACCGCCGGCATCGGTTCCGCCGCCACGATGCTTGCCGCACCGGCGCTGGCGCAGGCGCAGCCCACGGTAAGCTGGCGCCTGACCTCGGCCTATCCGAACAGCCTGGAAACGCTTTACGGCATTTCCTCGCAGCTTTCGCAGCGCATCGGCGAGATGACGGACGGCGGCTTCCGCATCCAGGCCTTCTCGGCGGGCGAGCTGGTGCCGGGCCTGCAGGCGCTGGACGCGGCCAGCGACGGCACGGTGGAATGCGCCCATACGCTGGGCAGCTACAGCATCGGCAAGGACCCGACATGGGGCTTTGAAACCGCGCTGCCCTTCGGGCTGAACACGCGCCAGCAGACTGCCTGGCTGATGCAGGGCGGCGGGCTGGAGCTGATCAACGAATTCGTGGCCTCCTCCAACGTCCGGGTCATCCCCTCGGGCAACACCGGCGCGCAGATGGGCGGCTGGTATCGCAAGGAAATCAACTCGGCCGAGGATCTGCGCGGGCTCAAGCTGCGGATCGCCGGGCTTGGCGGCACGATCCTGTCGCGGCTGGGCGTGGTGCCCCAGCAGATCGCGGGCGGCGACATCTATTCGGCGCTGGAACGCGGCACCATCGACGCGGCCGAGTTCTCGGGGCCGCTGGACGACGAGAAGCTGGGCTTCCAGCGGGTCGCGCCGCATTACTACTATCCGGGCTGGTGGGAAGGCTGCGCGAATGTCGGTCTCTACATCAACCTCGACGCCTGGAACGCGCTGCCCGCGCATTACCAGGCCGCGCTTGAGGCCGCCTGCGCCGAGACGCTGACCCATTGCGTGGCCAAGTATGACAACGGCAACCCGGACGCGCTGCTGCGGCTGATCCAGTCGGGCGCGCAGCTCAAGGCCTTCCCGGACGACGTGCTGGAGGCAGCCTTTGCCGAATCGCGCAAGCTTTACGCGGAATATGCCGAAAGCAACGAGAACTTCCGCAGGATCTATGAACCTTGGTCGGCTTATTGGCAGAAGCAGCAGCAATGGCTGCGGGTGGCCGAACTGCCTTATGACTATTTCAACTCCGGTCAGGTGAACCGCTAAGGCCCGGTAGGGGGCGGGTCGCCGCCCCTCAGTCCAGCATCTGCCCGTCCTGGTCGCGCAGGTCGTTGTGGATGGCAACGGCCGCGCGGGTGCCGGTCCCGATGGCGAAGCCGATCTGGTCCAGCCCCTGGACCGCGTCGCCTGCGGCATAGATGCCGGGGATGGTCGTGCGTTGACGCTCGTCGGTGACGAAGCACTGGCCTTCCGCAAGCTCGATCCCCAGCATCACGCCCAGCTCGTTGCGCGTATGGGTGCCCAGCGCGACGTAAAGCGTGTCGAAGACCAGCCGCTGCCCGTCCTCAAGCGTGACCTGGACGCAGTCGTTGTCGAAGTTCAGCGCAGACATGGGCCTTTCGACGATGTCGACGCGGGCCTCGCCGGCCTGGTCGCGCTCGTCCTCGTCCAGCCGCATCCCGGTCATCGGGATCAGGGTGATGTCGCGGCTGTAGCTGCGCAGGAACATCGCCTCGGCCAGCCCGTGGCGATTGCCGCCAAGGACGCCGATGCGCTTGCCGGTCTGCTCATAGGCGTCGCAGATCGGGCAATAGCGCAGAAGACCGCGGGCCACCGCATCGGCATGGGTGGCCTCGTCTAGCGGCGGGCGATGGTTCACGACGCCGGTTCCCAGCATGACCGTCCGGGCGCTGACGCGGCCCTCGTCAGTCTCGGCCAGGAACAACTCGCCCTCGCGCGTGATCGCCGTGACCTCTCCGGGCAGCAGCGTCGCGCCATAGCGGGTGGCCTGCTCGCGCATGTCCTCCAGCAGGTTCACACCCGTCACGCCTTCGGGATAGCCCGGATGGTTGTGCGAGCGGGGGACCATCTGCAGCCGCCCCTCGCCCTTGTCCACGACCGCCACGCGTCGATGAAAGCGGCCAAGATAGATCGCAGCCGTCAGCCCCGCGGGGCCGCCCCCGACGATGAGGCAGTCCAGCGGTTCGTCGGGCAGGGGCATCCGGTCGGTCATGTTCGCCTTTCCTGGCTCAACGCATCCGCAACGCGCCGTCGATGCGGATTGTTTCGCCGTTCATATAGGCATTTTCGACGATGAACGCGGCAAGGCGCGCATATTCCTCGGGCTCGCCCAGCCTTTTGGGGTTGGTGACCTCGGCGGCAAGGCTGTCCTGCACCTCTTGTGGCAGGCTGCGCAGCATGGCGGTGCCGAAGATGCCGGGCGCGATGGTGCAGATGCGGATGCGGTTGCGGGCGAGGTCGCGGGCGATGGGCAGGGTCATGCCGGCAATGGCGGCCTTGGACGCGGCATAGGCGGCCTGCCCGCTCTGCCCGTCGAATGCGGCGATGGAGGCCGTGTTGACGATGACGCCGTTCTCACCTTCGTGCCGGTTCTTCGACATTTCGGCGGCGGCGAGGCGCAGGACGTTGAAGGTGCCGATCAGGTTCACCTCGATGGTGCGGCGGAAGCTGTCCAGCTTGTGCGGCCCATCCCGGCCCACGGTCTTTTCCCCGATGACGATGCCTGCGCAGTTCACGCAGATGTCGATGCCGCCCATGTGGCCCACCGCCTGCGCAATGGCGGCGGCGACCGAAGCCTCGTCGGTGACATCGGCGCGGGCGTAATGGGCGCCCATTGCCGCCACCGCCCCGGCGCCCGCCTCGTCGCGGTCCAGCACCGTGACCTGCGCGCCGCGCTGGCGGAAATGCTGCGCGGTCGCCGCGCCAAGGCCCGAGGCGCCGCCGGTGACGATGGCGCGGGCATTCGACAGGTCCATGGTTTCCTCTCCGGAAATGAACATCTGTTCAGATGCTAGGCCGCGCCTGCGGTGCGGGCAAGCGAGGTCCGTCTTAACCATCCGTCAACCATCCTGACGGTAGACTTGGCGCAAAGGGGATCCCCGATGCGCCGTGTAGTCCTGCTGATCGTTTCGTTGCTGGCCCCCTGCGCGGGGGCCGCGGGGAATGGCACATGGACCCAGTTCGACGCCTGGAAGGGCGGTGCCCAGCTTGTCACCAACATCGAGCGGGGGCGGATCGTCTGGGGCTTCGGCCTTGGCCGCGACGACGGAGAGCTGTGGTCCCGCGCCTCGGCCCTCTACACTTGGCAGGTGGGCGACGACCAAGCGCCATGGAAACTGCGCGCCGGCCCTGCCCTGAAGGCCGAGGAGATCGCGTGGTGGCAGCGCGAGGACCATCGCTGGACCCGCTGCCTCGACGCCGAGGGCGAAAGCTGCGCGCGGCTGCAGGCCGGGATGCGGCTGTCGGCAGACCGCTGGGCCGAATACGGCCGCTGGGGCACCTTCGTGATGGCCGATTACACCGCCATCGACGATGCCGCGCTGCTGGTGGGCGGGCTGACGCATATGCCTTCGGGCTTAGGCGGGCAGTTGTCGGTCTGGCACGAGGCGGGCGGAGAGGTGACGCCGACGCTGATGGCCTCGGCGCCCGTGACCCGGCGGCTCAGGGTCAGGCTGGGCCACAAGTTCGTCGAGGACGAGACCTTCATCGGCCTCAGCTTCTCGACCTACTGACGCGGCACGAGCCGGGGCTAGCGCCGCAGCATCTCCGGCCCGCCGGCGATCAGCGGATCGGGCGCGCCGATCAGGGCGTGATCCTTGCCGGCGTAATCCACCCGGCCCAGAACCGCCTGCATGGCCGCGATCCGGGCGCGCCGCTTGTCGTCCGACCGGATCACCGTCCATGGCGCCACCGGCGTGTGGCTGAGCGACAGGGTCTCGCCGATCGCCGCCGTGTAGTCGTCCCAGCGCCCCAGCCCGTCCACGTCGATGGCGCTGAGCTTCCACCGCTTCAGGGGGTCCTTTTCGCGGTCGAGGAAACGGCGCAACTGCTCGGCCCGGCCCACGTTCAGCCACAGCTTGACCAGGATGATGCCGTCATCCACCAGCAGCTTTTCAAAATCCGGCAACTGGCGGAAGAACTGCGCCCGCTGCGATTCCGAGGCGAAGCCGAAGACGCGCTCGACCGCGCCGCGGTTGTACCAGCTTCGGTCGAACAGCGCGATCTCTCCGGCGGCGGGAAGGCGGGCGACGTAGCGCTGGAAATACCATTGCCCCGCCTCGCGCTCGGTCGGCCTCGGCAGGGCCACGACATGAGCCGAGCGCGGATTGAGGTTTTCGCGCATCACGTCGATGGTGCCGCCCTTGCCGGCGGCGTCGCGCCCTTCGAACAGCACGACCACGCGCTTGCCGCTGGCGATCACGTCGCCCAGCATCGTGACCATCTGTACCTGCAGGGCCTCGGCCCGGTCCTCGTAGTCGCGCCGGGACATCTCGTCGCGATAGGGATAGCTCGGGTCAAGGATGTCATCCGCGTCGGCCTTCTCGATCGCGCGGCGGATGGCGGCCGGGGCCTCGTCGCGGAAATACCGGCTGATCTGGCCGACAAGGGGGTTTTCCTGCGACGGAGCCGGCTTCTTCTTCATGTCATCCGCGTCCGATGTCGTTCAGGTCGAACGGCGTGGTCTGGTAGATCTCGTTGATCCAGTTGCCGTAAAGCAGATGCGCATGGCTGCGCCAGCGGTTCGACGGGCAGCCTGTGGGGTCGTCATCAGGATAGTAATTCGCGGGCACCCCGATCGGTTTCCCCACAGCCACGTCGCGATCGTATTCGTCCTTGAGGGTGCCGGAATCGTATTCCAGGTGGTTGAAGATATAAAGCGCGCGATGCGCCGCATCCTCGACCAGGCACGGCCCGACGTGATCCGAGGCAAGCAGCGTCGTCAGTTCCGCGCGCCGGTCGATGTCCTCCTGCCGCACCTCGGTCCAGCGGCTGACCGGGATCAGCACGTCGTCGGAAAAGCCGCGCAGGTAGGGCGAGGCGGGGGCGAGGTTGCGGTGGCGGAAGCAGCCGAAGGCCTTGGCGTCCAGCAGGCGCTTGGGCAATCCGTGGAAATGCCAGGCCATCGCCATGCCGCCCCAGCAGACGCCGAAGGTAGAATGGACATGGGTCCGCGTCCAGTCGAAGACGCGGCGCAGTTCGTCCCAGTAGGTGACCTCCTCGAAGGGCAGGTGTTCGACCGGGGCGCCGGTGACGATCAACCCGTCGAAACGCTCGCCCGCGGCCTCGACCTCGGCGAAGGCACGATAGAAGGACTCCATGTGGTCGGCGGCGGTGTTCTTGGATTCGTGGTCAGACATGCGGATCAACGACAGGTTGATCTGCAGGGGCGTTGCCCCGATCAGCCGGGCGAACTGGTTTTCCGTCTGGATCTTCTTCGGCATCAGGTTCAGCAGCGCGATGCGCAGTGGGCGGATGTCCTGCCGCGCCGCGCGGTCCGGGCTCATCACCATCACGCCCTCGGACCGCAGAATGTCGAAGGCGGGCAGGTTCTCGGGCAGGGTGATGGGCATCAGTCTTCCTTTCGGTCTTGCCGGTGGATCGCGGCGGCGATCAGATCGACGAAGTCTTGCGGGCCTGCCACACGGGCGATCTCGTCGGCCTCGACGGTGACGCCGCGGCGGGCCATGGCCGCATAGCGGGGCTGCCGATGGGCCAGTGCGCGGGCATAGGTCCAGCGGATGAAGGCGTCGGGATCGACAGGGCCGGGATGCGCGCGGCCATAATCCTTCCATGCGGCGGCGAGGAAGGCGGGCTGGTAATACATGGGCTTTGGCGCCTGGTCAAAGCGACGGACAAGTTCCGAGGTATGTGCCTCGGTGCCGCGAATCCAGACCGGCAGCATCAGCGCGGCCAGCGCCCGCAGCACGGGATCGTCGGGGTTCTCGGGATCGACAACCTCGCAGATGGACCCCGAGGTATCGCAGACGAAGTGGCGGTAGCCGTAGATCTCTGCCGCGCGGGTGATGAAATGGCCCGAATCCAGCATCGCGGCGATTTCGGCGGCGCGGTGCTGGTCCTGCCGGCGCTTGTAGTCGTGGAAGGGCAAACCACCCAGCGCCGGATCGCCCGGCTTGCCGAGATAGGTCGACAGCGGCGCGAGGTTGTCGAAGGTGATGTTCGACTCGATCCTGACCGAGTCCGTCATCAGCAACTCGCGCAGCAGCGGCACCTTCATGGCGTGGCGCTTGAAGTCGTCGGCGATCAACTCGCCCATGTAGCGGGTGCCGATGCGGTAATCGACGCTGTAATGGAACCACGCGCCGGACCGGCGCAGCATCGACGCGACATGGGTCTTGCCCAAGCCCGACATCCCGAACAGCATCACCCGCTTTTCCGGGGCCTGAAGCCACGCCTTGCCGCTGGAATACATCTGCCCGCCCGTCCTGATCGCAACGGGCAGTTCCTAAGGGCCGTGGGGGGAAAGGAAAAGGCCCCGCAGGGGCGGGGCCTTTAGTCGGAATGGCAGCGATCAGAAGCTGTAGCCGACCCGGACGCCGAAGCCCACGGCATCGTTGTCGTCCATCGTGGCGACGTAGCGCTTGTTGCCGGTTTCGCCCACGCCGAGGTCCGCATCGCCCAGCTTGGTGTAGTTGATGCCGGTCGTGACCTTGAGGTTGTCCATCGTGTAGATCGCCGCCAGCGTGATCGCCTTGCGGCCGTCGGTCGGGGCCAGCGGAGAGGCGAAGCCGTCCTCGCTCGGCTCATACAGGAACGAGACCGAGCCGGCCCAGTTCTCGGTGAACTTGCGGCCGATGCCGATGGTATAGGTGGTCGTGTCCTCGACCTCGACCAGCGGGACGCCTGCCCCGATGGGGATCGGGAACAGGAAGTTGTCCACCTTGAACTCCGACCATTTCACCCAGCGGACCGAGCCGAAGAGCAGCGTGTCGGCCGCAATGCCGGTCTGGCCTTCCAGCACCCAGCTGCGCGGGGTCTTGACCGTGTAGTCGCCCCGGAACGTCGCCGGCAGGGGGCCGCCGCTTTCGGTCATCCCGAAATCATGCTCGATCGGCGAGTTGTAGGTCAGCGACACGCGGGCCGCGATCGCGGGAATCTCATAGGCCGCGCCGACCACGTAGCCGACGCCCCATTCCTTGTCGATTTCAAGATCGTAGCCGGCGGTGGCCGCGTAGCCCGCGCCGTCCAGCCTCACGCCGCCATCGGCATGCGAGGCGCGGACACCCCCGTGGACCGAAAAGTTGTTCTCGAACCTGTAGCGTAGAAGCCCCGTGTAGGTGGTCGAGTTCACTTCCACCCGCGTGCCGCCCAAGACCGGCGATCCGTCGGGCGCCAGCGGATAGCGAAGGTCCGCGCCGAAGGGCTGTTCGATGATGAGCGCGGCCGACAGGTTCTCGTTGAACTGGTGCTTGTAGGCGAGGCCGAAGAAGCCGTAGCCCTGCGCCACGTCGCGGGTGGCAGCGCCCGCCACGTCGGTGCCGCGGACCGTGGGATTCACGCCGCCGAAGCTCAGTTCCGCGTAATTTCCCGGCTCGAACAGGATGCCGAGCGACTGGGGCGCCCGCTCGATTCCGCCGGCGAAAACCGGCGCGGCGGTCAGCAGCAATGCGGCGGTCGAGATAAATGTGCGTTTCATGATCTTTCCTCCCGAAAGTCCGCCTTTGAGCGGGTTCTTGCCTATCTTCTGCGATTTTCTACCCGCTTCGGTCAATCAGCACCGACACATGACGCGGCGTAGAGGCGCTCGTCCGGGCGCTGCGTGGCGCAACCGCCACGCTTGCATCCTTGCGAAGGCCTGCGATCATGGGGCATGAGCCGCGAACGCCTGCATTTCGCCATGCCCCGCCCGGTGCCGCCCGGCCGCTTCCGCCGCGTGCCGCCGGTGATGTTCCTTGCCGTTCTGGCCGCGCTGGAACTGGGCCTTGCCTGGGTGGTCGGCGCAGAGGCCTTCGCGCTGCCCGCCGGGGCGGGGCAGATGCTGGCCGGGATGATCGCCGCCATCGCTGCCTTCGCGCTCTTCGCCTATGGCTGCAAGCTGGCGCGCCGTCCTTCGGTGATGATGGAGGAACTGGCGATCCTGCCGGGCAGGGCAGGGGTCGGCGCCGCGATGCTGTCGCTTTACCTGTTGGGGGGGCTTGTCGGGGCGACGCTCAGCATCGGCGCCGGGCGATTGCTGCTGATCCTCGGGTTTCTTCTGCATGGCTGGACAGTCGTTGCCATGCTGCCCCTGCTGCGCGACGGCCCGCCCGAGCGCCGCATGGTCTCGCCGGACTGGCACCTGAGCCTTGCCGGCCTTGCGGTGGCGGCGCAGGCCGGGATGCTGCTCGGCTGGCCCGTGCTGGCGTGGCTCGGCATGCCCGCCGCCATCGGCGTGCCGCTGATCTGGATGCTGAGCGTCCGGCAACTGCTGCGCCTGCGCGTTCCGGCCCCGCTGCGGCCGCTGCTGGCGCTGCATCTCGCGCCCGTCCCGGTGCTGGCGACCGTGCTGCTGGCGGTCGACGCGACGACCTTGGGTGCGGCGCTTGCCTGGCTGGCGCTGGTCGGCGTGCTGGCGATGCTAGCCGGGGGGCGCTGGCTGCTGGCGGACGGCTTCTCGGCCTTTTGGGGCGCCCCGGCCCTTGCCCTGTCGGCGACCGCCGCCGCCTGGGTCGCCTTGTGGATGGCTGCGCCCGGCGAGGCGCATCGCCTGATCGCGGGGGTGCTGCTGGTGCTGGCCACGCTGACCGTCCTGCCGGTTCTGGCGCTGGTCCTGCGTGAATGGATGCAGGGCCGCTTGCCCGCCCGGTCCAACGCCGCGATCGCCTGAGCCGCCGCTGGACTTTTCGCCCGGCGCGTGAAAGGGGAAACTGCCAAACGAAACCCTGACAGGATCATCCCCATGCAGATTCGCGAGGCGCTGACCTTCGACGACGTTCTTCTGGTTCCCGCGGCTTCCAGCGTGTTGCCCTCGACCGCGGATGTGACCACCCGCGTCTCGCGCAACATCCGCATGAACATCCCGCTGGTCAGTTCCGCCATGGATACGGTGACGGAAAGCCGCATGGCGATCGCGCTGGCGCAGGCGGGCGGCATCGGCGTGATCCATCGCAACCTGACGCCGGAACAGCAGGCCGACGAGGTCCGCCGCGTCAAGCGCTTCGAATCCGGCATCGTCTACAACCCGATCACCCTGTCGCCCGACCAGACGCTGGCCGATGCCAAGGCGCTGCAGGAAGAATACAACGTGACCGGCTTTCCGGTCGTTGACGCGACCGGCCGCGTGGTCGGCATCGTCACCAACCGCGACATGCGCTTTGCCAGCGACGACCGGACGCCGGTGCGGGTGATGATGACCTCGGACAACCTTGCGGTCCTGCACGAGCCCGCCGACCGCGAGGAAGCCATCAGCCTGATGAAGGCCCGCCGGATCGAGAAGCTGCTGGTCACGGACGGGCAGGGCAAGCTGACCGGCCTTCTGACGCTGAAGGACACCGAGCAGTCGGTCCTGAACCCGCTGGCCTGCAAGGACGACTTCGGCCGCCTGCGGGTCGCCGCCGCCTCAACGGTCGGCGACGAAGGGTTCGAGCGGTCCTCGGCCCTGATCGAAGCGGGCGTGGATCTGGTGGTCATCGACACCGCGCATGGCCATTCCGAGGGCGTGGCGCAGGCCGTCAGCCGGCTGAAGAAGGCCTTCTCGGATGTCGAGATCTGCGCGGGCAACGTCGCCACGGCCGAGGCTGCCCGTGCGCTGGTCGATGCCGGCGCGGATTCGATCAAGGTCGGGATCGGGCCGGGCTCGATCTGCACCACGCGCGTGGTCGCAGGCGTGGGCGTTCCGCAGTTGACCGCCATCATGGACGCGGTGGCGGGCGCGGGCGACGTGCCGGTGATCGCGGACGGCGGCATCAAGTTCTCGGGCGACTTCGCCAAGGCCATTGCGGCGGGCGCCACCTGCGCCATGGTCGGCAGCGCCATCGCCGGGACCGACGAGGCCCCCGGCGAGGTGATCCTGTACCAGGGCCGCTCGTTCAAGTCCTACCGCGGCATGGGCTCGCTGGGCGCCATGGCCCGCGGCTCGGCGGACCGCTATTTCCAGAAGGACGCGGCGTCCGACAAGCTGGTCCCCGAGGGGATCGAGGGGCAGGTGCCCTACAAGGGCTCGGTGGCGGCGGTCCTGCACCAGATGGTCGGCGGGCTGCGCGCGGCGATGGGCTACACCGGCAACGCCACGATCGAGCAGATGCGCGGCGGATGCCAGTTCGTCCGCATCACCGGCGCGGGCCTGAAGGAAAGCCACGTGCACGACGTCCAGATCACGCGGGAGTCGCCGAACTACAGGCTTGGGTGATCGACAGGCTGCCGGGATTTGAACTGGTGCTCGCCTGACCACCCGAAGGGTCAGGGCAACGCTCTCGACTGGGCTGGCAGGAACGGCGATCCGCCTGATGCTTCCTCACGCCATCATGTTGCAGCAGCCCGGCTTGGGGCTGTCCGGTTCAGTTTCCGGCCTTTCGTCGAGCAACCCGGTTCTCCGTCATCAAACGTCCTGACCGATCCGGCCCTTCGCAAGCCGCTCCGGTCAGGGCCTGACCCCGGATGTGCGATTGCTGCATCTGCTTGCCATGTCCGAGGACGGGTGACATGGCACCGCGCCCTGTCTGGAACAGGTCCTGTGCGCCCGATCCGAGGGGACAGGCCGCCACTCTGCCGGCGCTACCCGGACAGCCCCGTGGATCCGGCCTGCTGCCATGAGCGTTCGACCGTGCCGGCGGGATGCAGCCTGCTTCGGTTGCGGCCGGCCGCAACGAACCACGAGGGAAGACGGCATGAGCAAAAGCGTTCTGATCACCGGCGCGCGATCCGGCATGGGGCGGGCGACCGCGCTTCTTCTTGCCCGAAGCGGCTACCGCGTCTTTGCGGGCGTCCGCGAGGGCGAGGCGGAACTGATGGATGCGGCGCGGGCGCAGGGTGCCGGGCTGACGACCGTGCGGCTGGACGTGCAGGACCCGGCTCTCGTGCGCGAGGCCGTGGCGCAGGTGGTCGCACAGGCCGGCGGCATCGACGTGCTGGTGAACAACGCGGGCTTCGGGCTGCTGGCCACGGTGGAGGACGGCACCGACGACGAGATGATCCGCCAGTTCGACGTGAACGTCTTCGGCCTGCTGCGGGTGACGCGCGAGGTCCTGCCCCACATGCGCGCGGCGCAGGGCGGCGTCATCATCAACATCTCGTCCTTTCTCGGGCGCATGGGGCTGCCGCTACTGACCCATTACAACGCCAGCAAATACGCGGTCGAGGGGATCACGGATTCCCTGCGGCTTGAGGTGGGGCAGTTCGGGATCAGGGTGCATTCCGTCCTCGCCGGCCTCTTCGGGACCAATTTCGTGCGCAAGGGGCTGGTGGCCAATCCCGACACCACATCGGGGGATTCGCCCTACCGCGACCTCGTCGGGCATTTCGTTCCGGTCGTGGCCGCCGCCATCAACGAAGGGCCGTCGCCCCAGCCCATCGCCGAGGCCGTGAAGGCGATCATCGAGAACGAGCAAAGCGACATCGCCGTGCCCGTCGGCGCCGAGGCGGAAAGTTTCGTGCCCCTGCGCCGCAGCCTGCCGGACAAGGAGTTCGAGCAGCGCATCATCGAAACCTTCGGCCTGCCGACCGCCGGGGCGAAAGGCGCGGCGAAGGCCTAGGCGGCTGTTCTCTGAAGGACCGCTCTCAAGGTGGGGTGGTCACAAGTGACAATACGATCTTGACCCGCGAACCGGGGACGGCAATCTGCCCGGCATGGCCATCACTCGTTCATTCGCGCCCCGGCCCGCCTGGGGGTGGTGGCTTTGCGTCATCGTCGCCGGTCTGGCCGTTGCGGCGACGTGGTTCTTCAGCCGCTCGCCCGACCTGCAGCGCGGAGCGGCGTTTTACGCCGCGCATTGTGCATCCTGTCATGGGACCGGGCTGGAAGGGCAGCCCGACTGGCAGATCCCCGATGCGGAGGGGGTCCTGCCCGCGCCTCCGCATGACGAGACCGGGCATACCTGGCATCATGACGATGCCATGCTGGCGGATTACATCCGCCGCGGCGGCCAGGCGGTGCTGGATGACATGGGGGTGCCCATGACATCTGGGATGCCTGCCTTCGGCGACGTCCTGTCGAACGATGACATCGCCGCCATCCTTGCCTTCATCAAGTCGCGCTGGCCTGAAAGGATGCGGGCGATCCAGGCCGGACGGAACGCCGATCGGGGCCTCACCGACGCGCTTTCCAGGCCCGAACGAGAGGAAGGTCCTCTGCCCTGATGGGCACCTGATCGCGGAAACCGCCCCTTTCCGGCTTGCAGGCGGCGTCGGGTCCGACGAATGCAGGAGAGTTGACGAAAGGACGTGGTGGCGATGCCGCAATCCCCTTGGGCGCAGGGTCTTTCACAAGCTTTCCCGGGCCTCGCCGTCTCGGCGCTGGTGGCCGCGACGGCGCAGTTCCTGTCGGAACATTACGCCGCGCCGGCGATGCTGATGGCCCTGCTGCTGGGGCTGGCGCTGAACTTCCTGGGCGAAGAGGGCACGCGCACGGCGCATGGGGTGGCGCTGGCCGCGCGCATGGTGCTGCGGCTGGGCGTGGCGCTGCTGGGGGCGCGGATCTCGGTCGAGATGCTGGTCCGGCTGGGCTGGCCGCTGGTCCTGCTGATCGTCACCGGGGTCATCGCGACGATCCTGTTCGCGCTGGGGGCTGCGCGGCTTTTCGGGCGCAAGTGGCGCTTTGCCCTGCTGACGGGCGGCGCGGTCGCGATCTGCGGCGCCTCGGCCGCCATGGCGATCGCGGCGGTGCTGCCGCGCCACGAGCGGTCGG
Organism: Paracoccus sp. MC1854; assembly: GCF_014164635.1. Taxonomy (NCBI): domain Bacteria; kingdom Pseudomonadati; phylum Pseudomonadota; class Alphaproteobacteria; order Rhodobacterales; family Paracoccaceae; genus Paracoccus; species Paracoccus sp. MC1854. Next base: position 183,729 of record NZ_JACJFU010000006.1, read on the forward strand.
AACGCGACCTCGTCTTCACCGTGCTGTCGGTCACGATGCTTTCCGCCGTGGCGATGGTCCTTTATCCGATGCTGTCCCGCTGGCTCGGTCATGACCCGCGCACCGCCGGCGTGTTCCTGGGCGGCACCATCCACGACGTGGCCCAGGTCATGGGCGCGGGCTTCACCGTGGGGCCCGAGGCGGGCGAGACGGCGGCGCTGGTCAAGCTGATCCGGGTGTCGATGCTGGCGCCGGTGGTGCTGGTCTTCTCGCTGGCGATCAGGTCCCGGCAATCCGCGGGGCGCGGGACGGATGCGCGACCGCCGCTTCTGCCCGGCTTCGTGGTCGGGTTCCTGGCGCTGGCCGCGCTGAATTCGCTGGGGCTGATCCCCGGGTCCTTGTCCGACATCGCCGCCAGCCTGTCGCGCTGGTGCCTGCTGATCGCGATCGCCGCGGTCGGGATCGGCACCTCGCTGGGCCGGATACGCGAGGTGGGGCCGAGCGCCGTTGCGCTTCTTGTCCTTGAAACCCTGTTCCTGGGCGGCTGGGTGATGACCGGCCTGCATCTGCTGAGGTGATGCGGCTGTCCACCGCCCCCGGACAGCCCGATGCGATGAAGCCCCCATCCGCCAAGGCCGATCAGCACCGCCGCGTTCCCGGCGGTCATGACCGTCAAGCGACGGTTCGGAAGGAGTGATGCGGGGAGATGGCGTCCGTCCGGAAAGGCTGCCCGCGATGCTGCCACTCGGATGCGACGATTGTGAGGCTATGGGTGCATTTCTCCGTATGCCGCGCGGCGCTTCTGGATCAGCAGGCCGGAACGCGGCGGTCATGCCGCGGCCGGTTTCCGGCAGGGCCTTGCCGGCTTGCCGCTCGCCTTCAAGGCGATATGCTGCAGGTGCATCAACCGGGGCGCCCGATGACCTCTCCGTTCCGCCGCCGGGTGCTTTACATTCCCGGCTTTGATCCTGTCCCGCCCCGCCGCTACCGCGAGCTTTACCGCAGCGAGGGCAAGGCGCAGGCGCGCATCTCGGGCTATCGGCTGGAGTTCGGGCCGCGCCGCGACCGCACCGGATTCGGCTGGGGCGTGACCGGGCAGTTTCCGGCCGGAACCGGGCAGGCGGATGTCGAGGTGCTGGTCTGGGCCGATGTGGTGCAGGGCTCGATGGGGCGGTCGATCCCCGCGACCTATGCCCAGCTTCTGCGGACGGTCTGGACCTATGCCGGCTCGGGCGCGCTGTTCCGGCTGATGCGGTTGCGGCGCGGGCCGGTGATCGCGGCGCTTTATCCCATCGTCGTGCTTCTGGCGCAGCTTGCGCTGGCCTTGGGGCTGGGCAGCGTCCTGTGGTGGGCAGGGGCGCGGCTGATCCATTGGCTGCCGGGGCTGGCATTGGGGCTGGCCGCGGCGGGGGCGGTCCTGTGGTTCTTCCGGTGGATCGACGGCCGTGTCTTCGCCTATTACCTGATGCACGACTATGCCTTTGCCGCGCAGAACGGTGGTGCCTATCCGGCGGTGCTGGAGGACCGCATCGCGGCCTTTGCCCGCCGCATCGCCGAGGTGCTGGACGGGGACTGGGACGAGGTGCTGGTAGTCGGCCATTCCTCGGGAGCCTATCTGGCGGTGTCGGTGCTGGCGGACGTGATCCGCTCCGGGCGCTCGCGGGCAGATGGGCGGCTGGCGCTGCTGACCCTGGGCCATGTCGTGCCGATGGCTTCGTTCCTGCCGCGTGCGGGGCGTCTGCGGGCGGACCTGCGCTTTCTTTCCGCCCGGCCCGAGGCGACATGGGTGGACGTAAGCGCGCCGGGCGATGCCTGCTGCTTCGGCCTCTGCGATCCGGTGGCCGTCTCGGGGGCCGAGCCGCCCGACCGGCGCGGGCCGCTGGTGCTGTCGGCGGCCTTCTCGCGGACGCTTTCGCCCGAGACGCGGCGCGCGTTGCGGCGGCGGTGGTTCCGGCTGCATTTCCAGTATCTGCATGCCTTCGACCGGCCGGGGGACTATGACTACTTCGCCATAACGGCCGGGCCGTTGCGGCTGGGCGACCGCTATGCGGGCCGTGCCCATTCCCCCGGCCGCATCGCGCGGGCGGTCAACGACTGGCCCGGCCGCAGCAGGGGCGCGCCATGATTGCGGCGCGCTGCCCTAAAAGCGGGGGTTTCACACCCCCGCACCCCCGTGGGGTATTTTTCCAGAAAGAAGTATCCTTCGCGCAGGAGGCGTGCCGGTGATCGCCCCCAAGCCCGGCAGCACCGAGGGGCGGGGCGGCGTCCTGCGTTACGCTCTCCGCTTTCGCCGCGATCTGTTGTCGGCTCTGCCGGCGCGGCTTTACCGGGCGTGGATGGCGGATTTCCGCAGCCCCTTGCTGCGGAGCGTCGTCTGCAACGACCCGGCGCTGGTCCGGCTGGTGCTGCAGACCCGGCCGCGCGACTTTCCCAAGTCGAACCGGCTGCGCGAGGGACTGGCGCCGCTGCTGGGGCAGTCGGTCTTCGTCACGAATGGCGCCTTGTGGGAACGCCAGCGCCGCATCATCGATCCGGCCTTCGAGGGCGGGCGGCTGGGCGAAACTCTGCCGGCGATGTGGGAGGCTGCGCTGGCGGTGATGCGGCGGCTTGAGGCCCGTGCGGGTGCCGAGATCGACATCGAGCCGGAAACCAGCCATGCCGCCGCCGACGTGATCTTCCGCACCCTGTTTTCGCTGCCGATCGAGGACGAGACGGCGGCGCAGGTCTTTGCCGCCTTCCGTGCCCATCAGGACGCGCAGCCGATCGTGAACCTCGCGGCGATGGTGCCGCTGCCCCCTTGGGTGCCACGCTGGCACGGGCGGCGCACCCGGCGGACGGCGGCGACCATCCGCAGCCTCATCGCCGGGATGGTCGCGCGCCGGGCGGCCGAGATCGCAGCGGGAACCGCGCCCGACGACCTCGCCACCAAGATCATGACGACCCCCGATCCGCTGACCGGCGAAGGCTTCACCTCCACCGAAATGGTCGATCAGGTGGCGATCTTCTTCCTTGCCGGGCACGAGACCTCGGCCAGCGCGCTCGGCTGGGCGCTGTGGCTGCTGGCGGCGGCGCCCGCATGGCAGGATCGCTTGGCCGCCGAGGCGCGCGAGGTGCTGGACCGGGGGATGCCTGACCTTTCGGCAGTGTCGCGCCTCAAGACCGCCCGCGCGGTGTTCCGAGAGACGATGCGGCTTTACCCTCCGGTGCCGATGATGGTGCGGGAAACGGTGCAGCCCGAGTGCTTCCGCGACCGCGAGTTGCCGCGGGGCACGCAGGTCGTGCTGTCGCCATGGCACCTGCACCGGCATGAGCGGCTTTGGGACCACCCGGACGCCTTCGACCCCGGCCGCTGGGAGACCCCGAACGGCCGGACCTGCGCGCGTTCGGCCTATATCCCTTTCAGCGTAGGGCAGCGGGTCTGTCCGGGGGCGGGTTTCGCCATGATCGAGGGGCCGCTGATGCTGGCCACGATCTGCCGCGACCTGCGGCTGGGGCGCGGCGCGGTCGACCCGGTGCCGGTCGCCCGGCTGACCGTGCGCGGGCGCGACGGCATCCGGCTGCGGATCGGGCGGCGCTAGCGCATGATCGGCACGCCTTCGGGCTGGCGCAGGCCCATCCGCAGCCCCGCGCCGATGCGGTGCGCCAGCGCCGACCACGCCCGCGCCGTGTCCCGCGGCAGCACCCGCAGCAGCGTCGCGTCAAACAGCATCAGCCAGTCGTCGAAATGCGCGGGGCGCACGTCGCCCGCGTCCCGGTGGACCTGCATCGGATTGCCGTCATAACCCCGGTCGTAAAGGATCGCGTTGCGCCAGAAGGCGGCGATCCGGTCCTCATGCGCGGGCCAATCGGTGACATGACGGGCGAAGACCGGACCCAGCACCTCGTGCCGGCGGACGGCGGCGTAGAAGGTCTGGACGACGCGGGCAATCTGTTCGGAGGTGACGTCGAAGCGCGGCGGAATGGTCATGCGCCCCATGTGGTCCCGAAGGGCGGGCGCGGCAAGGGTCAGGCCACGGGCAGCTTCCAGCGGCGTTCCAGCGCCTCGATAGCTGCAATCCGCCGCGGGATCGGCGGGTGCGAGGCGAGCCATGCGACCGGGCGGCCGCTCATGCCCGTCAGCTTGTCCAGCCGTGACAGCAGCGCCTTCTGGGGTTCGGTGCCGAAGCCCGCCTTGACCATCAGCGCGGCGGCGAAGGCGTCGGCCTCGTATTCATCCTCGCGCGACAGCCGGGCCGCCAGCGCCGAGGCAACGAGGCCGGCGATCCACGGGCCGACAAAGGGGATGAAGCGGCCGAAGGTCGTGGCCAGCACCATGCGGACGAGGTTCTGCCCGGCGAAATCCATCATCCTCCGCCGCGCATGGCCGTGGGTCACATGGCCCAGCTCATGTGCGATCACCGAGGCGAGTTCGGCTTCCGTCACCCGCCCGGCGTCAAGCTGATCGAGGAAGCCGCGCGTCAGGAACACCCGTCCATCCGGCGCGGCCAGGCCGTTGACCGGCTTGATTTCGTAGACATGCGCCTTGACCCGCCCGATCCCCATGGCGCGGCCTAGCCTGTCCAGCGCCGCCGCAAGGCGCGGGTCCTCCAGCGGGGTCGAGTTCTCTGTCAGTTGCTGGCGCAGGCGCCAGGCCGACAGCAGCCACATGGCGACGGCGTAAAGGATGATGAGCAGGATCGGCAGCAGCTTCATGCCGCCAATCTGGGCGCTGCAGGGGGGACGATCAACGGCCTAGCCGAGAACACGCATCGCCCGTGTCAGCCCTTCCAGCGTCAGCGGCATCATCCGGTTCTCGAAGATGCGGGCGATCATGCCGATGGACTGGGTATGGCCCCAGTGGCGTTCGGGCACCGGGTTCAGCCAGACGTGATCCGGCCATGTCTCGCAGAGCCGGCGCAGCCACAGTTCGCCCGGCTCGGGGTTCCAGTGCTCGTTGGCGCCGCCGGGGGCGGCGATCTCGTAGGGCGACATCGAGGCATCGCCCACCACGATCACCTTCCAGTCGCGGCCATAGCGGTGCAGCAGGTCCCAGGTCGGGATCGTCTGGTCCCAGCGGCGGCGGTTGTCGCGCCAGACGGATTCGTAAAGGCAGTTGTGGAAGTAGAAATGTTCGAGGTTCCTGAACTCGGCGCGGGCGGCCGAGAACAGTTCGTCCAGCACGCGGATGTGGTCGTCCATGCTGCCGCCCACGTCCAGAAGCAGCAGCACCTTGACCGCGTTGCGCCGCTCGGGCCGGGTCTGGACGTCGATGTAGCCGTGGTCGGCCGTGGCCCGGATGGTGCCGGGCAGGTCCAGTTCCTCGGCCGCGCCATGCCGCGCCCATTGCCGCAGCCGCTTCAGCGCCACCTTGATGTTGCGGGTGCCCAGTTCCACGGTGTCGTCGAAGTCGCGGAACTCGCGCTTGTCCCAGACCTTGACGGCGCGGCGGTGGCGGCTTTCGTCCTGCCCGATCCGCACGCCTTCCGGGTTGAAGCCGTAGGCCCCGAAGGGCGAGGTGCCCGCCGTCCCGATCCACTTGTTGCCGCCCTGATGGCGGCCCTTCTGCTCGGCCAGCCGCTCGCGCAGCTTGTCCATCAGCGCCTCGAAGCTGCCCGCGCCCTCGACGGCGGCCTTCTCCTCGGGCGTCAGCAGCTTCTCGGCCAGCTTTTCCAGCCATTCGCGGGGCAGGGCGGCCTCGCTGACCAGAGCCTCGACGGGGATCGTTTCCAATCCTGAGAAGCTTTCCGCAAAGGCGCGGTCATAGCGGTCGATGTGGCGTTCGTCCTTGACCAGGATCGCGCGGCCGACGGTGTAGAAGTCGTCCACCGACCAGCCCGCGACGCCTGCCTGCATCGCCGCCATCAGGTCCAGCCATTCCCGCAGGGAAACCGGAACCCCGTGGCGACGCAGCGTGTCGAGGAATGGGCGGAACATCGGCCTCAGCCCCTCATGGCGCGGTCGATGAAGATCGTCGCGAACAGCCCCAGAATGGCGAAGGCCAGCGCGTGGGCCGCAGCATATTGCAGGCGGTCCTTGACGTTTCCTTGCACCCGGCGGGCCCGCAGGTCGCCCAGAAACGCGCCGAGGACAATGGCGATGATGATGATCATGAGCCGCCCCCGGCGTGCAAAGGAAAGACGATCAGCGGCTGCTGTAGGCGAATCCTGAGGGGGTGACAACCCGCCGAGCTGCAACCTGGAAGGGTTGTTTTTTTTTCCAACGCAATCGAGGCGGCAAAAAGCCAATGAAGCTTGCGTAATTCTCTCCTCAAGGATGTGCACTGGTTGCATCAACCACCTGAACATGCAGGGATTTATATAACTTTATTGTTCTGTTTGCCGAAGGCTTGAGGCATAAGCGAGCTAAGCCTGTTCGGCCGCGTGTTTACCAGTTTTCCGGTTGTCGGAGTTACCAGTATGACCTTCTGCTCCTGCCCCACGCCGGGCGGCTGTGATACGACGTTCAAAGCCATCTATCTCGGCGACGTTCACAAAGATCAGTATATCGACCAATGGGAACTCATTCCCGGCGCTGAATCCGCTGCCTGCCTGAGCGGCACGACCTTCGGGTCCGGCGACGATCCGCTTGCGGGCAACATCGTCGATATCACCGTCACCCGTGACTGGAACCGGGATGGCAAGCTGGAAGGCAACAACCTCCTGGGCCATTACGATACCTTCAGCACCTCCCCCGCGGTCGACGTGCCGCAGCGGGGGACGGACATCGTCAAGCAGGTGGACAGCTTCAGGTTCGACGGTGTTTCGCAATACAAGGCGGTCATCACCTATACGGATGGCACCTGTGCCGAGGCGCTGGTCACCGTGATCCAGGACGATCTGGGCCGCACTTTCCTTGTTCCGCCGGAAAACGGCAAGGGGGTCGAGGCGATCAATGCCAAGCCCATCGCCTCGATCGAGCTGGGAAAGGCGATCCCGGACAAGGACGGCGACTACAATTACTGCCCGCCCGACAATCTCCACCCCGTTCCCTGCTTCACCGCCGGTGTGCGGCTGGCGACGGCCAAGGGCCAGCGCCCGGTTGAAAAGCTGTCGGTCGGCGATCTGGTGGAGACGGCCGACAACGGGCTGCAGCCGATCCGCTGGATCGGCAGCCGCAGGCTGGACGCCGTGGATCTCGCGGCCATGCCGCGGCTGCGGCCGATCCGCATCCGCAAGGGCGTGCTGGGCGACCGGCTGCCCAGGCGCGACCTGCTGGTCTCGCCCCAGCACCGGATGATGGTCCGCTCGGCCATCGCGCAGAAGCTGTTCGGCACGGATGAGGTGCTGGTCGCGGCCAAGCACCTGCTGGCACTGGACGGGGTCGAGGTGGCCGAGGACGTCACCGAGATCACCTATGTCCATGTGCTCTTCGATCGCCACGAGGTGGTCTATGCCGAGGGCGCGCAGTCCGAATCGCTTTACACCGGCGAACAGGCGCTGCGGGCGATCGGCGAGGAAGCGCATCGCGAAATCCTTGCGCTGTTCCCCGAACTGGCCGACCGGGCCGGGGCTGCGCCGGGCGCACGGATGTTCCTGAACGGCCGGCAGGGCCGGAGCCTCGCCTCCAGCCATGCCGGGCATCCGCTGCAGTGACACCGCCCGACCGTTGACGGAAACCGGGGCCCTTCGGGGCCCTTTTTCGTTCAGCCCCTGTCGCTGCAATCGATGCGGTCACTAGCGACGGGGTTGAACAGCTTCACCGTGACGATTACCTTTGATCCAACACGATTTCGGAGGGCGTTACAGATGACGCCCAGGCGTCCCGCGGGTGCGGACGCGTCCTTGGCCATTGCGGCCTCGCTTGCCGTCACCCGCCAGCCCGACGAGGGGTCGCTTTACGCGGCCCTCGATCTGGGCACGAACAGTTGCCGGATGCTGATTGCCCGCCCGACGGGCAGTCAGTTCCAGGTGATCGACAGTTTCTCGAAGCCGGTCCAGCTGGGACACGGCCTCGAGGCATCCGGCCGTTTGTCGGGTCAGTCCATGACCCGGACCGTTCATGCGCTGCAGGTATGCCGGCGCAAGATCGAACAGCATGGCGTCCGCCGGATGCGGCTGGTCGCGACCGAGGCCTGCCGCCGTGCCCGCAACAGCCGCGATTTCCTGCGGATGATCCGGCGCGAGACCGGCCTGCCGCTGGAAATCATCGCCCCTGAGGAGGAAGCGCAGCTTGCCGTGATCTCCTGCGCGCCGCTGGTCAGCCTGCGGACGGAACAGTTGCTGGTGGTGGATATCGGCGGCGGCTCGACCGAGCTGGTCTGGATCGACCTGGGCGACGTGGAACCAGCCGAGCGTCCCCGCGCGATCATGCGGCTGGCGGACGGCTTCGGCGACCGCTCGCCGGGTTCGGCGCGGGTGGTGGACTGGATCAGCGTGCCGCTGGGCGTTGCGACCCTGCGCGACCAGTTCGACGACGTGAATGACGATCCCGCGCGCTTCGCCCTGATGAGCTGGCAGTTCGAGCAGATGCTGGAAAGCTTCGCCCCCTACGCCACGGGTTCGAAGGCCGACGACAAGTTCCAGATCATCGGCACCTCCGGCACGGTGACGACCGTCGCGGCCAGCCATCTCGGGCTAAAGCGTTATGACCGCACCAAGGTGGACGGGCTGACGATGACGACGGCGCAGATTGACCGGGTAATCCAGAACTATCTCGCGCTTGGGCCCGAGGGACGTCGCACCGATCCGCGGATCGGGCGGGAACGGCACGCGTTGATCATGTCGGGCGCGGCGATCCTGCAGACGTTGATGCGGGTCTGGCCCACCAACCGCCTGTCGGTCGCCGACCGGGGGCTGCGCGAGGGGCTTCTTTACGCGCAGATGGTGCGCGACGGGGTGCTCACCTCGGACGGTCTGAAGGGGGTGGCGTGATGGCGACGGGATCGGGTGGCAAGGGTCGCGGCCCCGTGCCGGGCAGCCGGGCGGGCAAGGGCACGTCGGGGCGCGGCCAACGCGACTTGCGGGTGCGGGTCAAGACGGCCAAGGGGCGCAAGCTCTCCTCGACCCTCTGGCTGGAACGGCAGTTGAACGACCCTTACGTCGCCCGGGCGAAACGCGAAGGGTATCGCGGCCGCGCCGCCTACAAGATCCTTGAACTGGATGACAAATACGGCTTCCTCAAGCCTGGGGCGCGGGTCGTGGACCTCGGCTGCGCGCCGGGCGGCTGGTGCCAGGTCGCCGCAGGCCGGGTGAATGCCTTGGGCGAGGCGCGTGGCAAGCCGCAGGGGCGTGTCCTGGGCGTGGACCTGCAGGCGGTCGATCCGATCGCGGGGGCCGAGATCCATCAGCTCGATTTCCTGTCCGATGGCGCGGACGAGCAGGTCAAGGCCTGGCTTGGGGGTCGCGCGGATGTGGTGATGTCGGACATGGCCGCCGCGTCCTCGGGCCACAAGGGCACGGATCATCTGCGGATCGTGGCGCTGGTCGAGGCTGCGGCCGATTTCGCATTCGACGTGCTGGAACCGGGTGGCACCTTTGTCGCCAAGGTGCTGGCAGGCGGGGCCGAGCAGGGGCTGCAGGCGATCCTCAAGCAGAACTTCGCCACGGTCGCGAATGTGAAGCCGCCGGCGAGCCGGTCGGATTCATCCGAGAAATTCGTTGTCGCAATGGGCTTTCGCGGGGGCAGGGAGGCCATCGCCCAAGAGCCTGCCGTGAATGCCTCGGATGAAAGCGCCTGAAGGCAGGGCGCCGGTCGATCACGCAGGTAGCCGCAGAATGGCCGAATCCGGCTATTTTCCCAAGCAGTTCCACAGGTGACAACAGATTTCCATGGAAAGGCGGTGCGTGCTTCGGCACGAAGAAAGGTGGAATATTCCTGGACGGAGTGACATTCGCATTCCGGGCAGGGGCCGGGTGAAATTCGCTCCTTCACAGCAGGTTTCAAACCATCTGGTCAGGCTGTGCTGGCGGTTCATGGCGGCAACCGGATCGTGGAACCTTCCGGTATTTTGCGTCGCCTTTGGCGTGCCTGGGAATCCGTCAGTTTCGACGAAGGGGGTGTTCTTCGGCTCTGCCTCTCCCTGCGCTGATTGCCAGCAGTCCCTTCCGTGTCTTCAGATCTCCCCCGCCATTTCGGGCGCAGCCTTGCGTCACGCATGTGCCCGGAACGCTTCTGCCGGTCGTCCCGCAAGTGCCATCATGACGCGGTTCAGATGCGCGGTTCCGGTGAAGCCGAGATCCTCGGCGATCTGGGCAAGGCTGCGGGTGCGATCCGGCAGCAGCGCCACCGCACGTTCGACCCGCAGCTTGTAGATCAGATCCAGCGCCGAGCAGCCCCGCTGCCGGCGGCAGGCCATGTCCAGCCCACCCGCCGTCGTGCCCAGCGCCTCGGCCAGATCGGCGATGGTCCGTCCGCGACCCATCTCTCGGCCCGCGAGTTCGCAATAGGCCTCGACCAGCGCGCGGCTGTCTTGGCCGGGCAGGGCAGGGCCTGCAGGTTCCGGCCGGGCAGACAGGCGGTGCAGCGTGGCCGCAATCAGTTCCAGCCGGCAGGCAGCGGTTGCGCTGGCGATGGGGTCGCGGCCGCGCATTGCCAGTGCGGCGATATCGGCCGAAAAGGCATCGCTGGCCCCGCTGCCGACCACGATGCGGTTCGGCAGCGCCAGTCGCCGGCCCATGTCGCGCTGCATCAGCAGTGCCTGACCTGCCACGCCGGGCTGGGGATCGGCGGCAAAGGCGGTGCCGGCGGGCACGAAGATCACGCTGCCGGCGCCGTGATCCACCGCACCGCTGGGCAGGATGATCCGCATCACGCCTGCCGTGACACGGATCAGGCAATGGTCCCCGCGGGTCCGGCCGCGCCGGACGCCATCCGGCCGGGCAGCGCCCCCCCAGACAAAGCTGTCGAGCGGCAGCAGCCGCAGCCCGGTTTCGGGCGGCCGCGGCCGCCCGGCATAGGGCGTGATCGGTGCTGCGGGCTGCGGCAAATTCGCCGGCGGCGAGGGCGTGAACGCATCCGGCGCATCGACAAGGCAACCGGCGGGATAAAGGCTGTCGGTAAATGTGTTCGGGTCAGCGGACATCGGCCTGCCCCCAAGGATCGCTATGCGTAAATATCGCACATAAAACGTTGATAAACCACTAACGTTCCCCGAAATTCCTTAAACGTGAACAATGGTCCAGTTGCGCATCCGGTTGCGGAACCAGATGCGCTGGCTTTTCGCATATTGACGCGTCGAGATGACCGCGCGCTCCGTCGCTTCGGCCAGCGTTGCGTGCCCTTCCAGGTGGCCCTTCAGCTCGGCCGCGCCGATCGCGCGGGTCCATTGCGCGCCTGTCTGCCAGAGGGGCAGCATCTGCCGCACCTCGTCCAGCGCGCCCCGCTGCAGCATCGTGTCAAAGCGCGCGGCGATGCGCCGGGCAAGCCGGTCGCGGTCCGTCTGCAGCACGAAGCGCTGCGCCCCGCCCGCCGGAATCAGCGGCGGCGGCGTTTCGGCCTGCCAGTCGGCAAGCCCCCGTCCGGTCGCGCTCAGCACCTCCCACGCGCGCTGGACGCGGGCCGGGTTCCGCAGGTCCAGACCCGCGCGGGTGCGCGCGTCCAGCGCCTCGATCATCTCCTCCAGCCCGCCACGCGCCAGCCATGCGTCGCCCTTTGCCCGGATCTCTGCGGGGACCGGGGGAATGACGGCCAGGCCCGAGGTCAGCGCCGACAGGTAAAGCCCGGTCCCCCCTGCGATCACCAGCGGGCGGGACCGGTCCAGCAATGCCGCGACCTCGGCCAGCCAGTCTCCGACGGAATAGCTGCGCCCCGGCGCGATATGGCCGTAAAGCAGGTGCGGGGCCGCGGCTTCATCCTCGGTCGAGGGGCGCGCCGTCAGCACCCGCCAGCAGGACCAGACCTGCAGGGCATCGGCATTGACCACCACACCGCCAATCGCCCGCGCGATCCGCAGCGCCATCGCCGACTTGCCCGATGCGGTCGGTCCCGCGATCAGGACCGGGCGGCTCGGGTCGATGGCGGCGACGAGCCGTTCAATCCGCGAGGGATCGTCTGACGCGGCGGAGGCGGTGTTGATCATGCGCTCTATCTGCGTCATTTTGCCGGCCGATGAAATCCGCGGGGGCCACAGCATGACCGAAACCGACCTGACCAACCCCGCGCCACCCTCGACCGCCGCACCGCAGGCCGTCGGCTATGACCGGGTCATGCTGAAGATCTCCGGCGAGGCGCTGATGGGGGATGAGGGCTACGGGCTGCATCCGCCGACCGTCGCCCGCATCGCCAATGAGGTGAAATCCGTTCATGATCTCGGCACCGAGATCTGCATGGTGATCGGCGGCGGCAACATCTTCCGTGGCCTTCAGGGCAGCGCCCAAGGGATGGAGCGGGCGACCGCCGACTACATGGGGATGCTGGCCACGGTGATGAACGCGCTGGCCATGCAGGCGGCGCTGGAAGCCGAGGGCATCCACACCCGCGTCATCAGCGCCATCCGCATGGACGAGGTGGCCGAGCCCTACATCCGCCGCCGCGCCATCCGTCATCTGGAAAAGAAGCGCGTCATCATCTTCGCGGCCGGAACCGGGAACCCGTATTTCACCACCGACACCGCGGCCACGCTGCGCGCCAACGAGATGAACTGCGAGGTGATCTTCAAGGGCACCAAGGTGGACGGGGTCTATGACAAGGATCCCAAGAAGCATGCCGACGCGGTGCGTTACGACAACGTGAGCTATGACGAAGTGCTGCAGAAGCACCTGAACGTCATGGACGCCTCGGCCATCGCGCTGGCGCGGGACAACAACCTGCCGATCATCGTCTTCTCGCTGGACGAGCCGGGCGGCTTCTGCGGCATCCTGGCGGGGAACGGCACCTATACGCGGGTGCACGAATAGGAACCCCGGCCCGCCGCGTTCGTTCTGCCTTGAAGCCAGAAACGAGGCGGCCATGTCCGAACAGATCCCCCTTTCCGACGACGCAAGCGCGGTCGAGCCGGAACTGGATGCCGCACGGCGCGACCATACGCATGAGGTCGCGCCCGATCTGGCCTATCGGCGCCTGGGCATTGTCAACGTGATCTTCGTGGGCCCCTCGGGCGCAGGGGATCGCGAATGGGTGCTGATCGACGCGGGGCTGACCGGGACGGCGGGCCTGATCCGCAGTGCCGCGCAGGCGCGCTTCGGGGAAGGATCGCGCCCCGCCGCCATTGTCATGACGCATGGTCATTTCGACCATGTCGGCGCGCTGGAGCAGCTGGCCGAGGAATGGGACGCCCCCGTCTACGCGCATCCGCTTGAACACCCCTACCTGAACGGCAGCGCCGCCTATCCGCCCGCGGATCCAAGCGTCGGCGGCGGGCTGATGGCGCGCCTCTCGCGTCTTTACCCCAGGTCGCCCGTGGATGTCGGCGCGCGCCTGCGCCCGCTGCCCGAGGATGGCAGCGTGCCGTTCATGCCGGGCTGGCGCTGGGTCCACACGCCCGGCCACTCGGTTGGTCATGTCTCGCTCTGGCGCGACGGGGATCGCGCCCTGATCGTGGGCGATGCCTTCTGCACGACAGGGCAGGAGTCCGCCTATGACGTTGCCCTGCAAGAGCCGCAGATGCACGGCCCACCGATGTATTTCACCATCGACTGGGAAGCCGCCGAGGAGTCGGTGAAGAAGCTCGCCGCGCTGGGACCCGAACTTGCCGTGACCTTTCACGGCCAGCCCATGCGCGGCCCCGAGATGCGCGCGGCGCTGCACCGGCTCGCGCGCGAGTTCCGGGCGGTGGCGGTGCCGGAAAAGGGCGAGTATGTCGCCCGCGCCCGCCGGGCCGGGGACGGCAGCGCCTACGAGAAAGCGTAAACCTGTCTGCAACTGCGGCGGCAGTGCACCTATACAAACCCGTCCGCAAGCGGCTATAGAGCGAAAAAACTATCTGCGAGCAGGATTATGGCCGACGAGATCGAGATCGATACGGATGACCTTGAACGCCGGATGAAAGGCGCGATGGACAGCCTGCGGCACGAATTTTCATCCCTGCGGACGGGCCGCGCCTCGGCCAGCATGATCGACCCGATTACCGTGGACGCCTATGGCTCGCCCACGCCGATCAACCAGCTTGGGACCGTGAACGTGCCGGAACCGCGCATGGTCACGATCAACATCTGGGACAAGGGCATGGTCGGCAAGGTGGAAAAGGCGATCCGCGAAAGCGGCCTCGGCATCAACCCGCAGACCAACGGCACCATCATCATGCTGCCGATCCCCGAACTGAACGAGGAACGCCGGCGCGAGCTGACCAAGGTCGCCGCGCAATATGCCGAAAGCGCCCGCGTCGCGATCCGCAACGTGCGCCGCGACGGCATGGACCAGATCAAGAAGGGCAAGTCCAAGGGCATGGCAGAGGACGACCAGAAGTTCTGGGAATCCTCGGTGCAGGAACTGACCGACAAGATGATCGCCGAGGTGGACAAGGCGCTCGAGTCTAAACAAGCCGAAATCATGCAGGTCTGACATCATGGCCGAAGCAGCGCCGGTCATCACGCCCGCCTTCGCCAATGGCGCAGCCCGCTCCCGCCATGTCGCGATCATCATGGACGGCAACGGGCGCTGGGCCAGCGAGCGGGGCTGGCCGCGCCTCGTCGGCCACCGTCGCGGGGCCGAGCGGGTCAAGCAGATCGTCCGGGCGGCGCCAGACCTCGGCGTGAACTGGCTGACACTTTACGCCTTCTCGACCGAGAACTGGAAGCGCTCGACCGAGGAAGTGCTGGGCCTGATGGGTATCTTCGCCCGCTATATCCGGCGCGAGGCCGACGCCATGGCGGCTGAGGGCGTGCGGATGCGCTTCATCGGCGGGCGCGAGCGGCTGGACCCCAAGCTGCAGGCGCTGATGGCGGGGATCGAGGCGCGGACGGCGGGCAACTGCCGCCTGAACCTGACCGTCGCCATCAACTACGGTGGCCGCGACGAGCTTGCGCGGGCGGCGGCGCGGCTGGCCGGCAGGATCGCGGCCGGCGAGATCGCAAGGCCCGGCGAGGCCGACCTTGCCGCCTGCCTCGACACCGCCGGCCAGCCCGACCCGGATCTGGTGATCCGCACCTCGGGCGAGACGCGGACCTCGAATTTCCTGCCGTTTCAGGCGGCCTATGCGGAATACGAGTTCACGCCGGTGCTGTGGCCCGATTTCTCGCCGGCACATCTGGCCGAGATCCTCGACCGCACCAGCCTGCGCCAGCGCCGTTTCGGAGCGGCATGAGGGGCCTGCGCCCACCGCGCGTCGCGCCACAGGGCCGCTGGCCCGATCTGGCCGAGCGGCTCGGCTCGGCGCTGATCATCCTTGTTGCCGGCACCGCGCTGCTGTTGCTGCCGGTGCTGGTGGCCAGCATCGGCATCTCGGTTCTGTTCGCGGCCCTGATGTGGGAACTGACCCGCCTCGTGGTCCCGGCGCCGCAGCGTGGCCGGGTGATCGGCGTCGGCCTGCTGTCAGGCCTGGCGATGGCCCTGACGCTGCTTTGGGGATCGTGGGGGGCGCTGGCCTTCATCCTGTCCCTTGGCCTCGGCACCCGCATCGCCCGGCGCGAGCTGCGGCTTGCCTATGTCGGCTTCAGCCTGATGATGGTCTTGGCGGCTTGGGGGCTGCTGTGGATACGCATCACCTTCGGCTTGGGCGAGGCGGTCTGGATCGTGGCCCTGGTCGTGCTGTCGGACGTGCTGGGTTACTTCGTCGGCCGCAGCGTCGGCGGCCCCAAGTTCTGGCCCGCCATCAGCCCGAAGAAGACATGGAGCGGGACTGTCGCCGGCTGGGCCGGTGCGGTGCTGTTGGGGATCATCCTCGTGATCCTCGGCCGGGCCGATCCCGGCGTGATCGTGATCGGCCCGCTTCTCGCCTTTGCCGGCCAGATGGGCGATATCGCCGAAAGCTGGATCAAGCGGCGGGTCGGCGTAAAGGACAGCTCGCGCCTGATCCCCGGACACGGAGGGCTGATGGACCGTTTCGATGCGATGGCAGGATCGCTCGCCGCAGCGACGGTGCTGGGCCTGGGCAACTGGCTGCCGATCGTGGGCTGAGATGCGCAGCGTTTCCATCTTCGGCGCGACCGGCTCGGTCGGGGAAAGCGCCTTCGACCTGCTGATGCGGTCAGGCGGACCCGCGACATGGCGGACGGTCGCCCTGACCGGCGGGCGCAACGTCGCGCGGCTGGCCGAGATGGCGCGCGCCCTGCGGGCCGAGATCGCCGTGATCGCCGACGAAGCGCTGCTGCCTGATCTGCGCGAGGCTCTGGAGGGGTCGGGGGTCGAGGCCGCGACCGGCACGACCGCCATCGCCGAGGCCGCCGACCGGCCTGCCGACTGGACCTTGTCGGCGATCGTGGGCGCGGCGGGGCTTGCCCCCGGCCTGCGGGTGGTCCAGCGCGGCGGCACGCTGGCATTGGCGAACAAGGAAAGCCTTGTTGCCGCAGGCCGCCTACTGATGGGCACCGCACAGCGCAGCGGCGCCACGATCCTGCCGGTGGATTCGGAACATTCCGCCGTTTTCCAGTGCCTTGAGAATAACAGTCTCGACCGGGTCGAGCTTGTCACCCTGACCGCCTCGGGCGGCGCCTTCCGCGACTGGCCGCTTGAGCGGCTGGCCCGGGCCACGGTGGCCGAGGCGTCCAGCCATCCGAACTGGGACATGGGCCAGCGCATCACCATCGACAGCGCCTCGATGTTCAACAAGGCGCTGGAAGTCATCGAGGCGCATGAGTTCTTCGGCCTGCCGGAAGACCGCATCGCCGTCCTGATCCATCCCGAATCCATCGTCCATGCGCTTGTCGCCTATATCGACGGCGGCACGCTGGCGCATCTGGGGCCGCCGGACATGCGCCATGCCATCGGCCATGCGCTGCACTGGCCCCGGCGCGAGAAGCTGCCGTTGCCGCGGCTGGACCTTGCCGCCCTGGGCAGCCTGACCTTCCGTGCCCCCTGCGGGACGCGCTGGCCGGCGCTGGCATTGGCGCGGCAGGTGATCGCGCAGGGCGGGGCCGCTGGGGCGGTGCTGAACGCGGCCAAGGAACAGGCGCTGGACGATTTCATCACCGGCCGCATCCGCTTCACCGACATGGCGGGGGCGGTCGCGCATGCGCTTGATCTCGCGGCGGGGCGGGCGGGCTTCGGGAACAGTCCCGACAGCCTGCAGACCGTTCTGGAATGGGACGCGCAAGCGCGGCGTGACGCCGCCGTGTGGCAGGCGGCGGCATGATCGGGGAAATCGCCGGACAGATGGGCGGCTTTGCCTGGACGGTCGCCGCCTTCATCATCGCGCTGTCGATCATCGTGGGCGTCCACGAATACGGCCATTACATCGTCGGCCGCTGGTCGGGCATCCGGGCCGAGGTCTTCTCGCTAGGCTTCGGGCCGCGGCTGTTCGCCCGCCGCGACCGGCGCGGCACCGTCTGGCAGGTCGCGGCGATCCCGCTTGGCGGGTATGTCCGCTTCCTCGGGGATGCGGATGTGGCCAGCGCCACCCGCGACGGCTCGGTCGACCCAAGGCTGGCGCGGCAGACGCTGGGGGGTGCGCCGCTCTGGGCGCGGTTCGCCACCGTTGCGGCGGGGCCGTTCTTCAACTTCATCCTGGCCGCTGCCGTCTTTGCGGGCGTGGTCATGTGGCAGGGGCTTGCCACCGACCGCGTGGTGGTGGGCGAGATCGCGCCCGCGCCCCCCGGCATCACCAACGACCTGCGGCCCGGCGACGAGGTGCTGGCCGTCGGAGGACAGCCCGTCACCGACTGGGGCGCGCTGTTCCGCCTGTCCGAGACGCTGCCGCCCGCGCCGCAGCAGCAGTGGACCGTCCGCCGTGGGGGCAACGAGATCACCGTCACCGCCCCCGATGTCGCGCCACCGCGCGTCTCGGGCGTGGGGCCGCGCAGCGCCGCCTCGGCGGTGGACCTGCGGCCCGGCGATGTGATCCTGGCGGTCGAAGGCCGGCCGATCACCCGCTTCACCGACCTGCGACCGACCGTCGAGGCCGCGCAGGGCCGCCCCGTCACCATGCGCGTCTGGCGCGAGGACGCCGGAGAGGCCGATTTTGTCCTTGTCCCCCGCGAACAGGACCTGCCCCGCGTCGATGGCGGCTTCGAGAAACGCTGGCTGATCGGCGTGACCGGAGGAGAGGGCTACATCCGCCCCGCCACCCGGACGCCCAACCCGTTCGAGGCGCTGTGGATCGGCACACAGCAGACCTGGGACGTGATCTGGGGCTCGCTGACCGGGCTGGTCGCCATGGTCACCGGGCAGATCGGCCGCTGCAACCTGTCCGGCGCGATTTCCATCGCCGAGGTCGCGGGGGACGCGGCCAGCTCGGGCGCGGGCAACTTCTTCTGGCTGGTCGCGGTGCTGTCGGCGGGCATCGGTTTCCTGAACCTGCTGCCGATCCCGGTGCTGGATGGCGGACACCTTGCCTTCTACACATGGGAGGCCGTGGCGGGCCGCCCGCCGTCGGCACGCGTCATGGATGTGCTGACCCGCATCGGCGTGGCGCTGGTGCTGGCACTGATGTTCTTCGGCCTCTCCAACGACATACTTTGCCGCTGAGGCGGGGGTTTGCTTTGACAGGACAGGCGGCAGGGGTTTAATCCTGCCGCAAATGCGGCCGGGAAAACCGGCGCGATACGCCAGGCGCAAGGGACAGGTCATGTGGGATCGCAGGATGGGCGCAAGCCCGGCTATCAGGGGCACGCGGGCGCTCGTCTCGGGACTGGCGCTGACGGTCATGCTGGGGATGCCGGCGGTCGCCGCCGTTTATTCCGAGGTGCGGCTGGAAGGCGCGCAGGGCGTCGATGCGGAAACCATCCTGTCGCTTGCCGACATTCGCCGCGGCGCCGACCTGTCGCTGGGCGATCTGAATGACGCGCAGCAGCGCCTGCAGCAGTCGGGCCTGTTCGAGACGGTCGAGATCGTCCCGCAGGGCAGCACGCTGGTCATCCGCGTCAGCGAATATCCGGTCATCGACGTCATCAGCTTCGAGGGCAACCGCCGCCTGAACGACGAACGGCTGGGCGAGATCGTGCAGTCGCAGTCGCGCCGGGTGTTCTCGCCCGCGCAGGCGGAACGGGACGCTCAGACCATCGCTGCCGCCTATGCCAGCGAGGGGCGCTATGCCGCCCGCGTCGATCCCCGCGTGATCCGCCGCCCCGGCAACCGCGTGGATCTGGTGTTCGAGATCCGCGAAGGCGACCTGACCGAGATCGAGCGCATCGGATTCGCCGGCAACCGCGCCTTTTCCGACCGC
Organism: Paracoccus sp. MC1854; assembly: GCF_014164635.1. Taxonomy (NCBI): domain Bacteria; kingdom Pseudomonadati; phylum Pseudomonadota; class Alphaproteobacteria; order Rhodobacterales; family Paracoccaceae; genus Paracoccus; species Paracoccus sp. MC1854. The sequence continues at coordinate 202,879 of NZ_JACJFU010000006.1, forward strand.
CGGCTGCGGAACGTACTGGCGACCAAGCAGGCGGGCATCCTGCGGACCTTCATCCGCCGCGACGTCTTCGCCCCCGAACGGACGCAACTGGACGAGCAGTTGCTGACCGACTTCTACCGCTCGCGCGGTTACGCCGACTTCCGGGTGCAGGCCGTGGCGCCCGAGGTCGCCCGCGAACGCGACGCGTTCTTCGTCACCTACAACATCTACGAAGGCCCGCGTTACACCTTCGGCAATGTCACCGTCGTCAGCGAGGTGCCGGGCGTGTCCGCCGACGCCTATGTGGCGCAGAACCGGGTTAGGCCGGGACAGGTCTACAGCCCGCAGGCGGTCGAGAACTCGATCCAGCGGCTGGAGGCCGTGGCCTTGCAGCAGGGCGCCAATTTCCTTGCGGTCGAACCTCGGGTGACGCGAAACCCGCGCAACCAGACGCTGGACCTGACCTTCGCGCTGACCCGCGGGCCGCGTGTCTTTGTCGAGCGCATCGACATCGAGGGCAACACGACGACGCTGGACGAGGTGATCCGCCGCCAGTTCCGCACCGTCGAGGGCGACCCCCTGAACCCGCGTGAGATCCGCAACTCGGCCGAGCGCATCCGGGCGCTGGGCTACTTCGCCGACGCGCAGGTGGAAACGCGCGAAGGGTCCAGCCCGCAGCAGGTGATTGTCGATGTCAACGTCGAGGAGCAGCCGACCGGCAGCCTCGGCTTTGGCGCCAGCTATGGCGCCAGCCAGGGCATCGGCTTCAACGCCTCGCTGACCGAGCAGAACTTCCTTGGCCGCGGTCAGACCGTTGCGCTGTCCTTCTCGACCGCCAGCGGCTCGCAGGGGTTCGATTTCAGCTTCATCGAGCCGTCCTTCCTGGCCCGCGACCTGCGCGCCCGCCTGTCGGCCTGGTACCGCACGTCGGATTACGACAACGCCCGCTTCAACACGCGCAGCTTGGGAATTTCGACGGGGATCGAGTTCCCGGTCAGCGAGAACGGGCGTCTCGAACTCAGCTATCGGCTGAGCAAGGACAAGCTGTATGATGTCGATCCCGTCGGCTTCGATCCCGAAACCGGCGAATGGATCGGCTCGTCCCCGATCCTGGTGGGCGAGCAGGGCGAGCGCGTCAGCTCGGCGCTTGGCTACAGCTACAATTACGACACGCGCGGCACGGGCCTGGACCCGCTGACAGCCTGGAAGCTGCGCTTCAGCCAGGATTTCGCAGGCCTCGGCGGCGATGTGGATGCGGTCACCACGACGATGCTGGCGGGCGTCGAAAGCCGCGCCTGGCGCGAGGAAGTCGCGCTGCGGGCCGAGTTCGAGGCGGGCGCGCTGGTCATGCTGAACGACAGCGAAAGCCGCATCACCGACCGTTTCCGCGGGACCGGCCGCATCCGCGGCTTTGAATCGAACGGCTACGGTCCCCGCGACCTGAATGCGCCCTACGAGGACGCGCTGGGCGGCAATTATTTCTGGGCCGCCCGCGCGGAGGCGCAGTTCCCGCTGGGACTGCCCGAGGAATACGGGATCAGCGGCGGCATCTTCGCCGATGCCGGTTCCGTCTGGGGGCTGGACAATGTCGCCGGTTACGGCCGCGACACCAACGACCGCGACGGGGACGGCAACGTGACCGAAGCCATCGACGGCAGCGTGGATGACAGCATGAACATCCGCGCCTCGGTCGGGGTGTCGCTGTTCTGGACGACGCCCATCGGGCCGTTGCGCTTCAACCTGTCCAAGGCGATCAAGAAAGAGGACTACGACAACACGCAGCCCTTCGACCTGTCGATCTCGACCCGGTTCTGATGCGCCGCGCGCTGGGGCAGGCGGGTCTGGCGGCGGCGCTGCTGGGGGCGCTGCTCGCCCCGGCGCCTGTGGCAGGGCAGGAGCCTCCGCCCGCGCGGCCCTCGCCCTTCGGCTCTGCCCGTCCTCCGCAATCCCCGGCGCCGGTTCCACCGAATGACGCGGGCGATCTTGCCGGGCCTGAACTGTCCCGGCCCGCTGCACCCGGCGGACCTCCGCCTGCCGGCCCCGGTCCCGAAAGTGGCGCGCCCCTGCGGGTGGTGCCGCCCACTCTGCCGGCCGGGGGCGCCGCCGCCGCGCTGGGCCGGGCGGTGCTGACCGTGGACCAGGAGGCCATGTACCGCCAGTCGCGCTGGGGGATGCGCGCCCAGGCCGAACTCGCGGCCCGGTCGCGGCAGGTGGCCGCCGACAACGACCGCGCCTTTGCCGATCTGGTCGCCGACGAGGATGCCCTGACGGCCGCCCGTGCCACCCTGTCGCCCGAGGAATTCCGCCAGCGCGCCGCCCGCTTCGACGAACGGGTGATGGCGGTCCGCGCGGAACGCGAGGCCGCGCGCAATGCCTTGGCGGAGATGTCCGATCTCGACCGCGCCCTGTTCGCCCAAGCGGCCGCGCCGGTGCTGGGGCGGCTGATGACGGCACGCGGCGCGCTGGTGGTGCTGGACCAGCGCACCGTGCTGATCGCCGATGAACGCATCGACGTCACTGCCGCCACCATCGCGGCGCTGGATGCCGAACTGGGCGACGGGCGCGAGATCGTGGCCGCCGCCTTGGCGCAGTCCCGCGCGCGCGAGGAGGCTGCCGAGGAAGAAAGCGCAGGAGCCGGACCCGAGGACGCGCCCGACGGCTCTGCCGCGGCGCCCGCCGGAACGGCGCTGGACCTGCCCGAAGGCGCGCCCGCTGCCCCGCAGGACCCGCGCTAGGCGTGGCGGAGGGATCAGGCGACCGCCCCCTTGCCTTTGCCGGGCAGAGGATCGGCCTGCTCGGCGGCTCGTTCGACCCGGCCCATCAGGGGCATCTGCATATCACCCGCATGGCGCTGCAGCGGTTCCGGCTTGACCGCGTCTGGTGGCTGGTCAGCCCCGGCAATCCGCTGAAGCCGCAGGGTCCGGCACCCTTGGGCCAGCGGATCGACGCGGCCCGCCGGCTTGCCCGCGACCCGCGCATCCTTGTCACGGGGATCGAGGCGGGGCTGGGCACGCGCTGGACCGCCGACACCATCGCGGTGCTGCGGGCGCGTTATCCGGGCGTGCGGTTCGTCTGGCTGATGGGGTCGGACAACCTGATCCAGTTCAGCCGGTGGGACCGCTGGCGCGGGATCGCGGCTCAGGTGCCGATCGGGGTGATCGCCCGTCCCGGCTCGCGCACATCTGCCCGCACCTCGCGCGCGGCCCGCATCCTTGGCCCCCATCGCCTGCCCGAAGACCAGGCGGGCCGTCTGGCGGACAGGACGCCGCCCGCCTGGGTGCTGGTCAACGTGCCGATGTCGGACCTGTCCTCCAGCGCCATCCGCCACGCGCGGCTTGCCGCCCATCGAGATGGACCCGCCGCTGGCACAACCGGGGCTGCCTTGCCAAGTCTTCCAGCCATTTGATAGGCACGAAGGAAATATTCGGAGCACAAGATGGCCGAGACCGCGCGCAACCCCGCCCCCTACGACTCTGCCGATCTGGCTCTGATCAAGCGGATCATCCCGCACCGCTATCCCTTCCTGATGATCGACAGGGTCCGGGACATCGTGCCCCATGAAGGCGCGGTCGGGATCAAGTGCGTCACCTCGAACGAGCCGCATTTCCCCGGCCATTTCCCCGACCAGCCGGTGATGCCCGGCGTCTTGATCGTCGAGGCGATGGCGCAGACCTCGGCGGTCGTGGTGGGCATCAGCATGAACATGATCGACAAGACCATGCTGACCTATTTCATGGGCATCGACGGCTGCAAGTTCCGCCGCATGGTCCAGCCCGGCGACGTGCTGGAACTGCATGTCCGCGTCAAGCGCCCGGGCGGCAAGATCTGGAAGTTCACGGGGCAGGCCAAGGTCGATGGCCAGATCTGCGCCGAGGCCGAGTTCACAGCGATGATGGCGCCGGCAGATGGCTGACACCGCCATCCACCCCTCGGCCATCGTCGAGACGGGTGCGGAACTGGGGCAAGGCGTCCGCATCGGTCCCTTCTGCCATGTCGGTCCCGAGGTGCGGCTGGGTGACGGGGTCGAACTGAAATCTCATGTCGTCGTCGCGGGCGACACCGAGATCGGGGCCGAAACCGTCATCTTTCCCTTTGCCTGCATCGGCGGCATCCCCCAGGACCTGAAGTTTCAGGGAGAGCGGACCCGGCTTGTCATCGGCGCCCGCAACCGCATACGCGAATATGTGACGATGAATCCCGGCACGGCCGGCGGCGGCGGGCTGACGCAGGTCGGCGATGACGGGCTGTTCATGGCAAGCTGCCACGTCGCCCATGACTGTCGGATCGGCGACCGCGTGATCCTGGTCAACAGTGTCGCCGTTGCCGGGCATTGCGTGATCGAGGACGAGGTGATCGTCGGCGGGTTGTCCGGCATCCACCAGTTCGTCCGCATCGGCCGCGGGGCCATGATCGGGGCCTTGACGATGGTGACGGCGGACGTGCTGCCGCACGCGCTGGTGTCGGGGCCGCGCGGGCAATTCGAGGGGCTGAACCTCGTTGGCCTCAAGCGGCGCGGCGCGGATCGGGGCGACATCGCGGCGCTGCGCGATCTGCTGGCGGCGCTGGCGACGGGGTCCTTCCGCGACGCCGCGCGCGCCCGGGCCGAAGGCGAGGTCACGCCGATGGAGCGCGAGGTGCTGGACTTCATCCTCGGTCCCAGCGAGCGCAGCTTCCTGAAGCCCCCCGCATGACCGGCAGGACGGCGATCATCGCAGGCGAAGGGGCGCTGCCCGGTCTTCTGGCCGAGGCGCTGGATGCCCCGCTCGTCTACGCAATGGAAGGCTTTGCCCCGCCGATCCCGGCAACGTCCTTCCGGCTGGAACGGCTGGTCCCCTTCCTTTATGGCCTTGCGGACGAGGGCGTCACCTGCGTCGTCTTCGCCGGTGCCATCCGCCGACCCCGGCTTGACCCCGAGGCTTTCGATCCGCGCACCGCGACGCTGGTGCCGCGTTTTCTGGCGGCAATGCAGGCGGGCGACGATGGCGCGCTGCGCGAGTTGATCGCGATTTTCGAAGAGTGGGATTTCGAGGTCGTGGGCGTCACTGCGATCCGCCCTGATCTTGTCCCCGGTCCGGGCGTGCTTGTGGGCGAGCCCTCCGAGGCCGACCGGGCCGATGCCGCGCGTGCGGCCGAGATCCTGAGAGTGACAGGGCCTTTGGACATCGGCCAGGGCTGCGTGGTGGTGCAGGGCCTCTGCCTCGCCTTCGAGACGCTGCCGGGGACCGAGGCGATGCTGGATTTCGCCGCCGCACATCAGGGGCTGCGGCCGGTGGCGGCAGGCGGGCGCGGGGTGCTTTACAAGGCCCCGAAGCCGATGCAAGACCGCCGCATCGACCTGCCGGCGATCGGCCCCGATACCGTCGCGCAGGCTGCCCGCGCCGGTCTGGCGGGGATCGCCTGGGAAGCCCGGGGCGTGATGCTGCTGGAGCGCGAGGCGGCAATCGACGCCGCCGAGGCTGCGGGGCTGTTCCTGTGGGCGCGGGAGTGACGGGGTATTTGGGCCAGAAAGAAGCCCCTGCCGCCTGCTGCAAGGCGACGGGCAACGGTCGATGAAGGCCTTCCTGATCGCGGGCGAGCCTTCGGGCGACCGTCTGGGCGGGGCGCTGATCGACGGGTTGCGGCAGTTGGACCCCGCCCTTGAGCTTCAGGGGATTGGCGGCGAGGCGATGGCCGCGCAGGGGCTGCGCAGCCTGTTTCCCATGGCTGAGCTCAGCCTCATGGGCATCTGGGAGATCCTGCCGAAATACCGCGCGCTCAAGCGTCGGATCGCGGAAACGGCGCGGGCGGTGATCGCGGCGGCCCCCGATGTGCTGGTGACGATCGACAGTCCCGATTTTGGGCTGCGGGTGGCGCGGATCGTTCGGGCCGCGGCGCCGCAGGTCCGCACCGTGCATTACGTCGCGCCCTCGGTCTGGGCATGGCGGGCGGGGCGGGCGGCGAAGATGGCGCAGGTCATCGACCATGTGCTGGCCATTCTTCCCTTCGAGCCGCCGCTGATGCGGGCCGCCGGGATGACCTGCGATTTTGTTGGCCATCCAGTCGTGGCCGAGCCTGTTGCGACACCTGACGAGGCCGCGGCTTTCCGCGCAACCCATGGCATTGCCGCCGAAGCGCCGCTTGTCCTGTGCCTGCCGGGATCGCGGCGCGGCGAGGTCGAACGGCTCGGCCCCCGCTTCGACGAGGCGCTGATCCGGCTGCGCGACCGGGTGCCCGAGATCCGCGTCGTGCTGCCGACCGTTTCGGGCGTCGCCGACATGCTGGGCGGGATGGCAAGGCGCTGGCCGACCGCGCCGGTGATCGTGCAGGACCAGGCCGACAAGCGCGCGGCATTCGCCGCCGCCGATCTGGCACTGGCCGCCTCCGGGACGGTCAGCCTCGAACTGGCCGCAAACCGGGTGCCGATGGTGATCGGCTATGACATGGCGCCGATCAGCCGGGCGCTGATGGGGATGCTGCTGAAGACCGATACGGTGACGCTGGTGAACCTCGTCAGCGAGACCCGCGCAGTGCCCGAGTTCCTGGGCAAGCACTGCCAGCCCGGCCCCATGGCCAGCGCGCTGCTGCGCCTGCTGGACGATCCCGACGCCCGCGCCGAACAACTGGCCGCGATGGACCTGGCGATGCAGCGGCTGGGCCGCGGAGGAGAGCCGCCCGGCTTGCGGGCGGCGCGGTCGGTGATGGCGGCGGTTACAGCGCGGCGGTGATGATCGCCTCGACCCTGTAGTCGGGGGTAGCGAGCTTCGCTTCCCCCGTCGCGCGGGCGGGGCAGTGGCCCTGCGGCACCCAGGCGTCCCAGACGGCGTTCATCTCGGCAAAGTCGGCCATGTCGGCCAGCCAGATCTGGGCGGTCAGAATGCGCGTCTTGTCGGTCCCCGCCTCGGCCAGCAGCCGGTCGACCTGCGCCAGCACCTCGCGTGTCTGCTCGGTCACGCTGTCGCCGGGATTGTCCACCTGCCCGGCCAGATAGACGACGCCGTTGTGGACGACCGCCATGCTCATCCGGGGGCCGCATTCGATCCGCTTGATTTCCGCCATGTTCACGCTCCGTTGATAAGGCGCCAGAAGAATAGCGCCGTCATGCCGAAGCCCACCACCGCGATCAACCCGCGCAGGACGCCGACGGACATCAGCCGGGCGACAGGTGCGCCGGCGAGACCCCCGATGATGGCGCCGACGGCAAGGATCAGGCAGGGCAGCCAGGCGATCTGCCCGCCCCAGGCAAAAATTCCAAGGCTGATGGTGGACAGCGCAAAGGACAGCCAGGTTTTGAGGCCGTTCATGCTGTGGATGTCCGTCATCCCCCATAGCGAGAACAGCGCCAGAAGCACGATCCCGAGGCCGCCGTTGAAATATCCTCCGTAAAGCGCGACCGGGACCATGGTGCCCGCGCCAAAGGCCGTGACGCCGTTGCGGAAGCGCGAGGCGAAGGCCCGCAGTTGCGGGCCGGCAAGAAAGATCAGCGTCGCGGCAAGCAGCAGGAAGGGCACGATGGCCGAAAACGCCTCGTTCGAGGACACCAGCAGCAGCGCTGACCCGAGCGCGCCGCCCAGCAGCGTCCACAGCGTCAGCCGCAGCACGATGTCGCGTGGAATGCGGGCAATCTCGTGCCGGAAGCCGAGTGCGGCCGCGAGATAGCCGGGCAGGGCGGCCACCGTGCTGGTCGCGTTCGCCATGACGACCGGGACACCGGTGAAGACCAGCGCCGGAAAGACGATGAAGGTGCCGCCTCCTGCCACCGCGTTCAGCATTCCGCCGAGGAACCCGGCGACGAGCAGCAGAAGATAATCGGTCACGTCGCGTCCTTGCCCTGAAGTCGGCTCAGGGTGGCTAACCTGCCCGGAAACGGCAAGCGGACTGCGCGGGTGTTTCCGAAAGGCGAAACTTCGGGTGCAGCGATGACAAGGCTTTGATGCGGGCGGAGAACTTCGTCATGTGTTGCAACCATCCAGAAATGTCACCCTTGCTGGCAATTCAGGAATGTCACCGGGCGCCACGATGCCGGCAGCCGGGCAGGGCGGAGACCTCCGCCATCGCAGCCCTGACCGGCTGCCTTGAGCGGC
>NZ_JACJFU010000073.1:0-5415 GCF_014164635.1 Paracoccus sp. MC1854
GAATGTCGAAAGCTATCGCCGGCGCAGCGCCATGGAGGCAAAGCGGACACGGGGACGACCGGCCGCATTCGCGACAATCAACAATACGCCCCAGTCTGTCGCGGAGCGTCAATCACCCGGCCCGCAGAGCCTTGCCAGCGACAATCACGCTGATACCCTGCCAGACGCCGCGACGTAGAAGCTCATCCAGATTGACGCGCGCGTCTCATCAAGATTGTCGCGCAATACACGTGAAACACCAAGGCCGCCGAGCCAGGCTGTTTTATAGGTCCTGACCGTAGCTAGAACCTTGCGAAGAGCGGATGCTTCCGCATCTCCTCGTCGTCATCGCTCTCGTTCTCGCTGTGGCCCTGCGAGGCAGCGGCCGCCTCATTGCCGGCTTCATGTGGACCGGACGCAAGAACTGGCGCTCGCGTGGCAGGCGGGGATCCGCCACGCTCTTCTTCTGGCACGCCGCTGGCCGAGCGCGAGGTGTCGGCAACTGCGTCTTCCGCAGCCATCTCGTCGCGGAGCTCAAGTTGGGGTCTGATCTCCTTCCACTTCCCGCGCACGGCACTCGCCGTCCATGGAACCGACCGGCTGGTGAGGATGCCTGCCTCGTTCAGGCGGTCGGCAATCTCCTGCGAGGTGGCGGCGCGAAGGTCAGGGTGCGCCACCAAGAGGTCGACCACCTGATCAAGGACCAGGTTCTTCTTGCCTATTCGGACGCGTGCGGACGCCTGGGCAGCCTTCCGGAGGTCACTCCTCGAACCCAGCTTCCTGGTCCTGCTCACCTCGCGAAGGGCAGCCTTGGTGCCTTGGGAGATCCGCTTCGCATGCTCCGCACCCGATGCAACACGCTGCCGAAGGATCCCGACCGGAATCTCGCCGTCATCCTCCACGGAGATGACTGTCAACCCTGGCTTGATAACCACACGATCCAAGATCTCGAGATCTCGCGACAGCCGGGTGGCATCAGCGACGATGAGCGGCACCCCTGCCCTCAGCGCCTCGTTAACCGCCTGCTGGAACTCCGGCCGGCTCTCCAGGTTCTGGGGATGCGCGGCGCTGGCTACGTCCTCGTAGATGATCGGGACCCGCCAGCCGTTCTCCTGGGCCCACTGGCGGACAAGCTGAAGCTGCTTCTCCAGACCGCGCCCGTTGTTGGCCTGTCCCTCGGTTGACACCCGAAGGTAGCCGATCGCTTCCTCGATCTTGTTGGGGTCCTTCTTCTGTCTCATGGACTGTCTTGCTTCTCTGGGTGCATATGAAGACCATAGTAGCAGATCGAGAGGGGTGTTGGATAGCATACGGTCTGCATTTTAAGCGAACTATTCGGCGTTGGATAGCATTGACCTACCTTATCACCCACACGATCTTGCGAACGTCGCCACGGGCGATACGGGCGACATCCAAAAAACGTAGGTAGCGCCGCTTCCGCCAATCACCGCACCAGCAGAACCGGCACCTGCGCCTTTTGCAGCATTGCCGTGGTGGTCGAGCCGACCACCAGACTGCGGATGCGGGAATGGCCATAGGCTCCCATGATCAGAAAGTCGGAGCCGCTGTCCTGCAGATGGGCCAGGATCGCCTCCTCAGGCGTGCCGGGCAGAAGCCGCGTCGTGGCAGTGATGCCGGCCTGCGCCAGCATGGCTTGCGCCTCTGCCAGCGGGGCCTCGCCATCCTCACCATGGCCAGCGCGGACGATCTCGATCTCGAGACCCCGGTAAGCGGGCAGGCGGATCATGCGCTCCAACGCCCGCCGCGCCGACGGGCTGCCATCATAGGCAATGGTGGCGCGTCTGATCTCCCGCATCTGACGCGGGGCCATCAGCACCGGCAGCTTCGCGGCCCGGACGATGCGGTCGAAGTTCGAGCCGAGGTGCCCGCGAGCCTGATCCGCGCTCTGCCCCCGCTTGCCGATGACGATCAGGCCTGCCTGTGCTTCTTGCCCGGCGACGCTTTCCAGCAAGTCGCCCTGGCGCAATTGCGACGTGACACGAGATATCCCGGCGGCCTTCAGAAATGCGGCCGCGTCGTCCAGAAGGGCGCGGCCGTGCAGCATCGCCAGGCTGGCGCGCTGTTCGTCCAACGCCGACAGCTGGCTCAGCAGGGTCGAGCGCGCCCCGAGCCCGATCTCGCCGGACAGGTCCACTCTCGGCAGCGATTTCGGGGGCAGCACATGCAGCAGATGCACGGGCGCGTGGTTGCGCGTCGCAGCCCAGGTGGCAAGGTCGAGGACCGGACGCGAGAAAGCAGAGCCATCGATCAGCGCAAGGATGGTGTTGGTCATGTCGTCCTCCTCAATGCGCCACAAGCTTGTCGAGGGCGCCCGGCTTGTCATGCACGGCCAGCCGATCGACGATGGTCTCGGACGCCTCGTTCATGCCCGTGACATCCACCTCGGCCCCGTCGCGGCGGAACTTCAGCACCGCCATGTCCAACGCCTGGACCGACGAGATGTCCCAGATATGGGCACGGCTGACGTCGATGGTGACCCGCTCGACGACCTCGCGGAAGTCGAAGGCGGCCATGAAACCCTCGACCGAGGCGTAGAAGAGCTGGCCTTCGACGTGGTAGGTGCGGTGGCGCCCGTCCGCGCTCAGCGTCGAGGTGACGCGGAACAGCTGCGCGATCTTGGCGGAAAAGAAGATCCCCGACAGCAGCACGCCGACCAGCACCCCGATGGCGAGGTTGTGCGTCCAGACCACCGTCACCACCGTGGCAAACATCACAACCGAGGACGACCGCGGATGCGTCCTCAGGTGGCCGATCGAGGACCAGGAGAAGGTGCCGACCGATACCATGATCATGATCGCGACCAGCGCCGGCATGGGGATGATACGCACGAAATCGGACAGGAACACCACAAGGATCAGCAGCACCGTGCCGGCCACGAAGGTCGAGAGCCGCCCGCGGCCGCCCGACTTCACGTTGATCATCGACTGCCCGATCATCGCGCAGCCCGCCATCCCGCCGATGAAGCCGGTGGCCGTGTTGGCCAGGCCCTGACCGATGCATTCCTGGTTCCGGTCCGAGGGGGTGTCGGTCAGCTCGTCCACGAGGTTCTGGGTCATCAGGCTTTCCAGCAGCCCGACAATGGCCACGGCGAGCGAATAGGGGAAGATGATCGCCAGCGTCTCGAAACTCAGCGGCACGTCGGGGATCAGGAACACCGGCAGCGTGTCGGGCAACGCGCCCATGTCGCCGACAGTGCGCACGTCCCAGCCGGTGGCCCAGACGAGCCCGGTCAGGATGAGGATCGTGACCAGAGGCGAGGGAACGGCACGGGTGATCCTGGGGAGCAGGTAGATGATCGCCAGCCCGGCGACGACCAGCGCATAGGTCAGCAGGCCCACGCGGGCGGGATCAAGTTCGGGCAGCTGCGCCATGAAGATCAGGATCGCCAGCGCATTGACGAAGCCGGTCATCACCGACTTCGATACGAAGCGCATGAAGCGGCCGAGCTTCAGCAGCCCGGCGCCGATTTGGAGGAGGCCCGCCAGAACGGTCGCGGCCAGCAGGTATTGCAGCCCGTGGTCGCGCACGAGCGTCACCATCAGCACCGCCGTGGCGGCGGTCGCAGCCGAGATCATCCCCGGTCGGCCGCCCACGATGGCGGTGATCACGGCGATGGAAAAGCTGGCGTAAAGACCGACCTTCGGGTCCACCCCGGCGATGATGGAGAAGGCAATCGCCTCGGGGATCAGGGCCAGCGCGACCACGAGACCGGACAGCAGATCGGCCCGGACATTGCCGAGCCATTGGTCGCGATAGTTGGGAAACAGCGTCATGAATTATCCTGTGGCGACACCGTCCGATGTCGTCTCATGCATCTTGCGAGAACAGGTTGTCCGGCGGATCGGCGGCCGGAAGAGCCACCCGGAATTGCACCGGGTCCAAGCGGATATGCCCGCCTGTTAACGGGCGCAGGTTGCTTTGCCAAGCCGGACAGGACCTCTTGCAGGAGGCACTTGCAACAACAAGTAACAGATCGCTCGTCTACACTTACGATTTTGGCGGCGACTGGCGCCACCGGTTAAGTGCCGATCTGACTAACGGCCCCCTGCTAGGACTGCTCTATCCGCGGCTCATCGAAGCCGCGGGGCGTTGCCCATCCGAGGGTGTGGGTGGACCCTCCGGTTACGCCCACTTCCTGGAAGCCCTCGCAGATCACAGGCACCCGAACCACCAGGAGTTCACCGAATGGCATAATGGACCGTTCGACCCTTTGGTGCCCGATATAGATCTCCATCAGCTGGAGATCCTCAAGCTCGCCAAGCGCTGGAAACCGCGGACGCAGTAGGCAGGCTTCACAGGGCGTTTACTGTGGAGCGTCGGCTCAGTCCGGCACTGCCTGCGATAACGATCAGTCGACTCAACCCTAGATCGTGGGAAGACTGAATCAAGATAAGTGCTACTAAGCTCGGCGAGAGACGCACGCCAATGGAGAAGAAGGTGGGAAGGACAACAAAGCTCCTGGCCCGCCTGCTGGCCGGTTTCATGTCAGGAACCCCGGCTACTTCCAGTGCGACCAGCAACGCCCCGTTGGTATCGGGAATCGCCACCGTGGTGGATGGTGACACGCTCAGACTAGGGCCGCTCTTTATCCGCATTCATGGCATCGATGCGCCCGAACAGGGTCAGACCTGTCAACAGCGCAACGGACGTGCCTGGGATTGCGGAAGTGCCGCAACCGCCGCCATGGCAGAGATGGTCGAACATCAGGTTCTGAGATGCGTGCCGCTCGACATGGATGTCTACGGTCGGATCATAGCCCGGTGCGAAGCTGCGGATGGTGATCTGGGACGCGAGATGGTGGCACGAGGCCTGGCTTGGGCCTACAGCGAATATTCAAAAGCCTACAGCGACGTCGAGACTGCCGCCCGCACTCGGAAGCTTGGCATCTGGCAGGGCGCGGCTCAGCCGGCCTGGGAATACCGTGCGAACCGCTGGGAGCGCGCCGTCGCCGCGGCGCCGAGCGGATGTCCCATCAAGGGGAATATCTCAGGCAAGGGCGAGCGTATCTATCACACACCGTGGTCGCCGGTCTACGAGAGGACCCAGATTGACGAAGCCAAGGGTGAACGCTGGTTCTGTGATGAGGCCGAGGCTGCAGAGGCAGGCTGGCGCCCTGCACGCTGGCGCTAGATTTTGTCGCCCGCGGATCGCATGGTGTATCGAGAGGGACCTGCGCCCTACGTCGCAGCAAGCCACTCCGCGAGCTTCGTCCAGCGCCGCCGTCCCGCGACACTCCCCACGGCAATGGCCACGGCCTTCCTCTGGCCGACCAGCACCACCAGCTTCCGGCCGCGGGTGACGCCGGTATAAAGCAGGTTGCGCTGCAGCATGGCGTAGTGCTGGGTCATCACCGGGATCACCACCGCCGGATATTCCGACCCCTGCGCCTTGTGGATCGTGGCCGCACAGGCCGGC
>NZ_JACJFU010000074.1:0-4943 GCF_014164635.1 Paracoccus sp. MC1854
CCGATCCAGCTTGCTTCGACGCTTAGGATGGTTCGGCACGGCTGCGCTCCTCCGATGACAGGGACGAGCAATGTTAGCGGATCATGCCAGCCGCGAAGCCTCACCAACAGATTTTGCTGACATGCCCCTGTCGAGCATCGTGGCGGCGTAACCGCCATGCACCAATCCAAGCGGATTGTAGACGCTGCGATCGGGCGTCCCTTCGAAGACGGCATGGCCGCGCTCGACCTCGACCAGGTCGAACGCCAGCTTCTCGCCGATCGGCGGCTGCAGCCCGCTTGCGATCATCGCGCGGAGCTGCCGGAGACCGTCGGGCGCATCTTCTCGCGGTTTGTCCATCGCGCTTACCACGGTTCGTGGAAGGGGCGGACCTCGGCGAGGAACGACCAGGCGTCGCGCGGCTGGTGCGCGAGATGATGGACTTCGGCCGCGATCGAGGCGGGCGAGATGAAGAAATCGTCCGCGGCGTCGGGCAGCCGCTCGCGCTGCCACGGCACGTCGATCACCGCGTCGATGATGAGATAGGCGACATGGATGCCCTTTGGTCCCAGGTCCCGCGCCAGCGACTCCGCCAGGATGCGCTGCGCGGCCTTGGTCGGGGCGAAACCGGCGAAACCGGCGCTCCCACGCATGGCGGAGGTGTTGCCGGTGACGATCAGAGCGCCTTCGCCCGCCGCGATCATCGCCGGCGTCGTCAGCCGCGCGAGGTGGAACAGCGCCATCGTGTTGATCTCGAAGTTGCGCTGGAGCGTTTCGGCCTCGACCTCGGTGAACGTGCCGAACGCGCCGCCGACGGCGTTGTGGACGACAACCTTGGGGTTGCCGACCTCGGCGATCACGCGCGCCAGAGCTGCGGCGTCGGAGACGTCGCACGGCGCTGCGATCGAGTCCGGTATCTCCTTCTCCAGCGCGGCGAGACGGTCCTTGTCGCGGGCCAGCATCGCCACGCGATAGCCACCCTCGGCGAAGCGGCGTGCGATCGCGGCGCCGGTGCCGGGACCGACCCCGGTAACGAGGGCGAGAGGTTTGGTCGTGCCTGTCATGCCGCGTCCTCCTGGCGCGCGAGTTCCTCGCGCACGAAATCGAGCCGGTCGTTGCCGAAGAACATCGCGTCTCCGACGAAGATGGTGGGTGTGCCGAACACGCCGCGCTCGGCGGCCTCGGCGGTGTTTGCGTCGAGCTGCGCGGCGACCTCCGGCGTGTCGATCCGACTGGCGACCGGGCCTGCGTCGATCCCGGCCGCCGCGATCACCGCAAGGATGTCATCGGCCGTTGCGAGCGTTTCTCCTTCGCTCCAGATCGCGCGATAGAGGGCCAGCGTGATTGTCGCGGCATCAGCCGGGGATTGCGCCGCCAGGACCGCCCGCGAACAGGCATCGCCATCGTTCGCGCGCATCTCCGAGGGGTTGAGCGGCACGCCATAGCGCTGCCCCCAGCGCGCCAGATCGGCGCGGGCGTAGGCCCCTTTCGCCTTGCAGGTGATCGTGGTCGGGACGTTGCCGACCAGTTCCATCAGCTTCAGGACCCTGATCGGCCGCAGCGCGATATCGGCATCCATCCCGGTCAGCTGGGTGAAGGCCATGTAGCTGTAGGGGCTGCGGAAATCATAGAAGAACTCGATCGATTGCCTCATTCGCCTGCTCCTGTGCCTTGATTGAGAAGTTGGCGTGTGCGGTCATCCGCCGCCGGACCGGGTCGAAGCCGGGCGCGACCACGCGGCACCGGAGCGCCGGTTTCGGCATCGACGAGCGCCAGCGTCAGGGGGCGCCCGGTCTCCCGATCGACCATCTCGACAGGCGGCGCGCCAAGGCCGGTCGCATTCCAGCGATCACCCCATTCACGCAGCGCGACGCTGACTTTCCACAGGTCGCGGCCCTTGGCGGTCAGGCGGTATTCGTCGCGCGGCGGACGATCCTGATAGCGCGCCCGTTCGACGATGCCATGCGCGACGAGGTGCTTCAGCCGGGCGGCAAGCGTCGCTGCGGGAATGCCGGTGCTGGCCCGCAGATCGTCGTAGCGGCGCAGCCCCAGCGAAAGGTCGCGGATCAGCAGCAGGGTCCATCGGTCGCCGATCAGTTCCAGCGCCCCGGCGATCGAGCATCGCATTCCGGCAAAGGATTTCGGCTTCATCAGGCAGGCCCTCGACTCAGTTCAATTATTGAATTAAGTAGAGGCAACGCCATACGCAAGCGCCGCGACCGGGTGCAGCATCGCCGCGCCCTTGCCGCGAACTGTCAGGAGAGAGCCATGCCGTTCCGTGCCATCCGCGCCAGCCGAACCGATGCAGGCGTCACGACCGAACTCGTGATGCTTGAGGACAGTGATCTTGATGTCGGAGAGGTCACGGTCAGGGTCGACTACTCGACCATCAACTACAAGGACGGGCTGGCGATCACCAACGCATCGCCGGTCATCCGGCGTTTCCCGATGATCCCCGGCATCGACCTGGCGGGTGTCGTCGAGGCTTCGGACAGCGCCGAGTTCGCCGCCGGCGACGCGGTGGTGCTGAATGGCTGGGGCCTCAGCCAGACACATGACGGCGGCTTCGCGCAGAAAGCGCGGGCGCCGGCCGACTGGCTGATCAAGCTGCCTGCGGGCATCGATACCCGCCATGCGGCCGCCATCGGGACGGCGGGTTATACCGCGATGCTGTCGGTCCTTGCCCTCGAACATGGCGGCGTGACGCCGGACAAGGGCGACGTGCTGGTCACCGGCGCCAGTGGCGGTGTCGGGTCGGTTGCGATCGCGCTGCTGGCCCAGCTCGGCTACCGCGTCATCGCCTCCACCGGACGACCGGAAGAAGCCGAGTATCTGACCGCTCTGGGCGCAGCCGAGATCATCGACCGCGCCACGCTGTCGCAACAGGGTGCGCCGATCGCAACGGAACGTTGGGCCGGTGCGATCGACACCGTCGGCAGCCATACGCTGGCCAACGTGCTGGCGCAGACCCGATACGGCGGTGTCGTTGCCAATTGCGGGCTGGCACAGGGTGTGGACCTGCCGGGCAGCGTCCTGCCCTTCATCCTGCGCGGCGTGACGCTGGCAGGAATCGACTCGGTCAACGCCCCGAAGGCGAAGCGGATCGAGGCATGGACGCGACTGGCAAGCGACCTCGACCTTGGCAAGCTGGACGCCATGGTGACGACCGTGGGTCTGGAGGAGGCGCCGGATGTCGCGCGCAGCATTCTTTCGGGCAGCATTCGGGGCCGGACGGTCGTCGACGTCAATCGCTGAGAGTCAGGCAGCGGTCGCTGGACGTGGCTCATCTTCGGCAAGCCTCGGCGGGCTGATCTGAGCGCCGCGCCCGCGAAGTCCGGTCCTGACCAGCCGCCGAGAGCGGGAAACAAAGACGCTGCAAGCGGCGCCGAGTGTCTGCTCCGGATGATTGCCGCGAGTGCCAAGCCACGCATGCAAAGGGCTGCTTTCTGACCGTCAGAGCGATGCGATGACCTCTTTCGCAGACCGACTTTGGGCCTGCGGCGAATGGCAGTTCCGTCCCGCACTGCTGAGGCCCGGGACTGCGCAGCCAAAGGCTGGTTCAGGGCGGGGTCGCCGACCAGGCCCTGCCCTCCTTCAGCAAGGTGTTCGCAAGGATCAGGAGCTTTCGCATGACGGCCGTGATCGCAACCTTGAACGGCTTGCCTGCCTCTCGCAGACGTTCGTAGAACGCCTTGAGATCAAGGTTCCAGCGGACTGCGCTGACGCTTGCCATGTAGAGGGTGTTCCGGGCCATGACCCGCCCGCCGCGGACCGTCTTCCTGCCCCTCATCATTCCCGAATCCCGGTTCATGGACGCCAGTCCGGCAAGGGCTGCGACCTCGCCTGCATTGGCGCTGCCCAGCTCTTTCATCTCCGCCAGAAGCGTCGCCGCTGTTGTCGGACCGATGCCGGGGATTGACGTCAGGATTGCGTATCGCCCCGCGATCTGCGGGTCTGTCTTCAGAACCGCCTGCAACTCGGCATCGAGAATGTCGCAATGTCGTCGGCAGAGGGCAATCCGTTCGGATAGAAGGTCTTTCACGATGTCTGAGGATGCCTCTTCGCATTGGTTCTCCAGCACGAGACGCTCGCTGATCACTTGGCGCCGGGCAACAACGACCTCTCTGAGCCTAGCCATTGTTGCTGAGGACGGTTCGGTGGGCGCAGGCTTCATGATGGTCGCGAACCGGGCCAGGACTTCGGCGTCAATCTCGTCCATCTTGGCAAGACGGCCAAGCACATCCGCGAACCACTTGGTGCGATACGGGTTGACGATCGCGACCTGAATACCCGCCTCATGCAAGGCGGCGTGCGCTGCGCGATGATACCGGCCGGTCGCTTCCATCACCACGAGCCCGGCGGAATGGGCCAAGCAGCACGTCAGAAGCTTGCCGATGCCCGTGGCGTCGTTCCCGACACGGACACGTTCCCCCATAGGGTGCAAAAACACGTCGAGCCACGTCTTCCTGACACCGACGCCAACCATCACCGCTTCTGATGGGGTCTGATTGGTCGTCGCCTTTCCTTTTATCCGGAACATCAAAGACTCCCTCTTATCTGTTCAGGCCCAAAACCGTTGAAGGGGGCCGACCCAACTTGCTCTCGGCTCTGAAAAACCCAGGGCCTGACGGTCCAATCCCCACCCGAACTTCCCACATCGTGGGCTGCCCGGGGAGACGTTCCGCTGATGGGCACGTCCCACGGACAAGATAAAAAGAGATCTGTCTCGCTCTGTCTGACCCGTGTCTGGTCTGCTGCTAAGTGGATTTCAGCCTTGGTTGCGCCGCCGCCGGGATTGGCATCGGCTGGCTGATACAGCCCTGATCAGGCGTCTGACTGGCCTGCTCCACTGAGGTGGTCCATTTCCAATCCTGGTGCATGACGGGTCTCGGCGCCGTGGTGGGGGGAGCTGGCGAAGGGGTTCGGGGTGGCGGAGCCGGTCCCTGCTGGACCTCGGGGGCCGG
>NZ_JACJFU010000075.1:0-4827 GCF_014164635.1 Paracoccus sp. MC1854
GAGGACATCGAGCTTGCCAAGGCCACCCAAGCCGCGCAGCGGCGCAACGGTGCCCCAGTCCAATCCATCGCGGTCCTTGTCGGCGTAGCGCAGCCGCGCCAGCGTCCCAACCCGAACCCGCCCACCAGCCTGACCGATCGAGCGATGCGCCGGCGTGGAACGTATGACCAAGCTGCGCTATTGTTGGACCAGCAGGCGTTGCAGGAAAGCAGCCCAGAGCGCGCTGAACGTGCGCGAGAAGCGGCAAAGACCGCAAAGGATCTAGGTGCATGCGCCCAGATCGAGTTCGACTTCTTCGGAGGCAACGTGTCCATCGCTTTTCAGTATCAGGACGCCGTGACCGAACGCCTGTTCAAGGCGGCGAAGACAACCGCACAGGCCAAGGAAGCCGGCATGATCCTTTGGATCATCTGCCGGCACCTGTCTTGGCAGTCCTACGAGTGCACCAAGTCTGCCGCGGACCTCTGTGAGATCACGCATACAGGCCCCGCCCATATGTCGCGCGCCCTCAATCTGCTTGAGGAGATCGGCGCGATCCGCCGGGTGAAGCGTGGCCGCAACAAGATCATCACCGTAACGCCCGAGGGCGCCTTCCGGGGCAACGTCAACACGCACGGGCAGGCCGTGGAACGCTACCGGCTGGACGTGATCGAGGGCGGCAAGAACTGACGTCCCTTCGCTCTCCTGCCGTGACTAGGTCGCCCACTGGGCGCCCACTGGGCGCGCCCACCTCTGTCCCGCTGTCTCCTGCCCAGGCCGCCCAGTGGGCGAAGGTCAGCCGCCGCACCATCATGCGAGCTATCGACGCGCAGGAATTGCCCGCTTTTCGGGACAATCGAAACCGTTGGCAGATCGCGTCGCAAGAACTTGAGAGATGGGCAGATGCCCAGTGGGCGCCCCCTGGACAACGCCCACTTAATGCCCAGCTTTGCCCACTTGATGCCCACTCCTCTGCCCAGGCAGCCAAGGACGACACTGCCCACGACTTAGCCGCGGCGCGACTGACCATTGCCCAGCTCGAGGCTCGGCTCGAGGAGCGCGCCGCCTTGGTCCGCGCCGCCGAGGCCCGCGCTCAGGCGGCCGAGGCCTTGGCCCAGAAGCTGGCCGACCTCTTTGCCGCCCGCGCGGCCGCGGAACCGGTTGCCGTCCCCAGTTCGTCCCCCTCCTCTCCGCCCCGCCGCTGGTGGCCCTGGCGTCGCGCCTGAGCGTCTCCCCGGATCAACTCCCGGGTGCCGTCCGCCCGATAACGGGTGTTATGGGAAGCGGCGGAAGGGGGGCAGATACTCGCGGTAAGGTTGTGGGCGGAGGGCGCATAGTGGTGTGTGAACATCCGGCAGTTCGTGCCAACAGAGATGCTCAGGTTTTGCCTGCTGGCTTCGGCGGCCTCTCCACCGAGGCCGCTGCATAAGGCGTGTCAGCAGGGTCCTGCTTTGCAAAGGCCAGAAGGGGCTCGAGCGCGTCAACCTGGGCTGCGGACCCCACCCATCACCGGCTCCTCGGGCTGCGGGCTCACCCAGCGATAGAGCACACCACCCAGCGCGCCCCCAATCAGCGGCGCCACCCAGAAGAGCCAAAGCTGGCCGATGGCCCAGCCGCCTTGGAAGAGCGCGGGTCCTGTGGACCGCGCTGGATTCACCGAGGTGTTGGTCACAGGAATGGAGATAAGGTGGATAAGCGTGAGCCCCAGCCCAATGGCGATGGGGGCGAAGCCCACCGGCGCCCGTCCATGGGTGGCCCCCATGATAATGAACAGGAACCCGGCCGTCAGCACGACCTCGGTCACGAAGGCCGAGCCCAGCGAGTAGCCGCCAGGACTGTGCTCGCCATAGCCATTGGACGCGAAGCCTGAGGCTGCCGCATCGAAGCCGGGAGCGCCGTTGGCGATAATGTAAAGCACCAGCGCGCCCAAGATCGCGCCCAGGACTTGCGCCACGATGTAGGGCAGGATTTGCGAGGACGGGAAGCGTCCACCGGCCGCGAGGCCCACCGTCACGGCCGGGTTGAGGTGGCAGCCGGAGACATGGCCAATGGCATAGGCCATGGTAAGCACCGTCAAGCCAAAGGCTAGCGACACGCCCAGAAGGCCGATGCCCACCTCAGGAAAGGCCGCAGCCAGCACCGCCGAGCCACAGCCCCCGAAGGTGAGCCAGAAGGTACCAATCAACTCGGCTGCATACTTCTGAGGGTTCATCGTCGGCATCTCCCGAGAGGCCAGTCTTTGCTGGTTCTTTTTGTGGTCTCACGACAGCACGAACCAAGTAAAGTTTTTTGACACGGCCGAACTCAAAAATCTTTGCTGGTAAATTGCTTACGGCGGAAGCCTGTGACCAGCGCGGGAGGCGGGGTTAAGCCCTCCCGCAGGCGCGATCTGCCTAGCGATCGCAGCGGCTAGGATGCCGCTCGACGGCCTCTCTCCCGGCGGTTGCAGGGCCTCTGCCGGGGTGCAGGGCTGACCTCATGCCGCCAAAAGGGCGCGGCCCGCTTTGTCTACAGGACCGCACGCAAACCGCAGGTTTGCATAAGTGCGCACTTCTCTCTGCCGTTCGTCGGGTCTCAGGGTCTTCCGCCTTCTGATTACAGCCCGGCCAATCCGTCGATCAACCGTGGCAGCTCGACTTGAACCGTCTGCCAGACCACGTGCAGATCGATGTCGAAATATCCATGCGCGATGCGGTTGCGCATCCCCCGCATGCTGCGCCACGGGATGCCAGAGTTCGCCTCGGCAAAGTCGGGATAATCGGCAACGACGCGGTTGGCAGCTTCGCCCACGATCATCAGGCTCATGACCACAGCGCGTTGCGTCCGCAGGTCGGCCAGGAAATCGTCCTCGTCCATGCCGTCGATGAAGGTCAGCGCATCCGTCATGCCCTGGGTCATCTGCCGGAGGTATTCGGCCAACCGTTCCGGCGCTCTCAAACCGGAACCGCCTGCCGCAGCACGTCAGCCCGGATGTGCGGTGGAAGATCCATCGGGGTCTTCACATCGACGCGCACCCCAAGAGCCTCCTCAAGCGCGTCCTGCAGGCCGCCTAGGTCGAAGAGCGTGGTTTCGGGCAGCGGCTCGACCAGCACGTCCAGATCGCTTCCTTCACGATCCTGCCCGGTCACAACGGAGCCGAACACACGGGGATTGGCTGTGTGATGCCGGGCCGCAAGTTCGCGGATCAGGCTGCGCCCGTGTCGCAGAGCTTGGGAAGGGGTTTGCAGAACCATGTCGGGGCGCCTCCTGGGACCAATGTAAGCTACCCGGCCGCGAGCCGCAAAAGAACCCGACCAGACGGACCCACGACCGGCAGCATGGCTCAGAGCCGGTCTCCTGCCCCTTTTTTTAGGCCCCCGCCCCCCTATCCCAAAACTCGGCAACGCCACTCAGGGGCCCTCTCCGTGGCTCTCAGGGGTGCCCTGCGAGGAACCAAGGGTTGGCGGGACAAGCTCCCTGAAGCGCATGAGAGTCGAGCCGGAACCAAGGAGCCGATTTGAAGAGTGAACATTGGCAGGAAATGTGGAATGTTTACACGGCCCCAGAGAGCCCTCCAAAGGGGGGCAGGAACCAGATCCTGACAGGCCCAGGCCGCGTCAGGCCGCAGGCTGGATCGAGACCTTCAGCCCGAGTGCCTTGGCGACCTTCATCACGGTGGACAGAGTGGGGTTGCCCTCACCGGACAGCGCCTTGTTCAGGCCGACCCTGCTCATGCCGACCTCGCGCGCCAGGGCGCTCATGTTCCGGGCGCGGGCCACGGTCCCGAGGGCGCGGGCGAGATAGGCCGGATCGTCGCCCCCTTCCTCCATGACGGCCTCGAGATAGGCGGCAATGTCGGCCTCAGACTGGAGGTAGTCGGCACTGTCGTAGCGGGCAAAGGTTTCCTCGGACATCGCTCAATCCTTCCATTCTGCGGCCAAGGCCTTGGCCTGCTGGATGTCCCTGCCCTGCGAGGACTTGTCGCCGCCGCAGAGCAGGATGACGAGGACGGGACCGCGCGAGAGGTAATACACGCGGTAGCCCGGCCCGTAGTTGATCCGAAGCTCGGAGAGGCCTTGGCCGATCGGCTCGGCATCGCCGGGATGCCCCATCGCCAGCCGGTCCAGGCGCGCGACAATGCGGGCAACGGCCCGACGGTCGCGCAGGCCGGACAGCCAACGGTCGAAGGTGGCGCTTCGGATCAGTTCGATCATCTGCAAACTATAGTTATCAAATTAGGGCTGACAACGGAAGGTGTCAAAGCGTCCTGCACCTGAGGGAGACCAGGACCAGAGGACAAGGTGAGCGAGAAGGAGGGCACATAGCAGGAAATGGTTTGTGTCTACAAAACCAAAAAACACCTCGGATGCCGCCTGACCCCTTCCTTGTTCATGGCCTGATCCAGCCGTGACGCGGGTGCGACGTTGCCGATCAAGCGCCCTAAACATCGCGTCCTTCGGACGTGCCTTCCTGTCGGTTCCGTCTTGGCGACAGCTGCCGTTCGCCTCTCACGGTGACCCGCCGTGCCGCTCTGGACCGGCGTTGCCGTCGTCTGTGGTTCTCAGCCCTTCTTTCTTTTTAGGATACATGGATACGCTGGAGCGTTTTCGCGGTTTCAGCCTTGCTACGCTGGCCGCGAAAGAGATTGACAGTTGCGCCACAGGCAACTGTAGTTGCGCCACAGGCAACTATCGGAGCGGACATGCCCAGAGCGACCATCCATGAGCTGCGCCGGTCGGGCGTGTCGCAGGAGGACATCGAGCTTGCCAAGGCCACCCAAGCCGCGCAGCGGCGCAACGGTGCCCCAGTCCAATCCATCGCGGTCCTTGTCGGCGTAGCGCAGCCGCGCCAGCGTCCCAACCCGAACCC